>JBFHGY010000616.1:0-2542 GCA_041582905.1 Crocinitomicaceae bacterium
ACAAAAGTAGAATCCTTTCCGAAAATTTTACGGCCGTATCCAAAGTTGTAGTAACGGTTCCAAGCGAAACGAATTTCCGTACCGTCCATAAACTGGCTTAATCCTAGAGGAACACTTGCCGTACCTTGAATTACCGCATTGAGTGTATCGTCTGATAAAGTCCCTGTATTCTCAATTCTTGATGTATCCGTTCCAAAAACAACAGTCAATGAGTCGAAATAGCTCGACACGCGTCCGTTGAAAATCAAGTCAGTTGTTCTGTCATTCAAACGAGAATACCACGAATAGTTTTCCGAAACATTAAAGGCAAATCCACCCAATTTTTCTGATTGGAATGAAAATCCAGCCCAGTTGAAACTCATATCCAAGGCAATCCCCGAATTCAAGTAATCCATTGCATATTGACGTTGTGTTTGCCAACCTGCAGTATCTTGTTCTTTATCCGTAACCGTTTGGCGAATTGATTTATACAATTGCTTCAACTTATCGGAGTTCAGTGAATCCGAGTAAATACCGAAGTTAAACTCCGAACTTCCCGTTGTAAATTTCTTGTTGTATTCATTTCCCCAGCCCAATGCAGAAGAATTAATTCCCAACGCGTGGTAATCCGTCACGAAGGTAGTCGCTACTCCTTTCCCAACTGCTGGATATGCAATTCCTTGGGTTTGAGCATGAAAATCAAAAGAGAAGAGTAATAGAAAGGCGAATAAGGTTGATATGGCTCTCATACAGTTGGTTTAAAGTTTCAACTAAAGTACGAAAGAAATTAAAAGATGAATAATTGAAAGGTTGAATAGATTGAAATGATTGAAGGATTATAGGAATTGAAAGATTGAAAGGCGGAGAAATTGACAAAAAGAAATCGTCTTGATGAAACGATGAATGAAAGCTTCGACGCAGATTGGTTCGATCTTTCAAAAGAGATTCTCCAATTCTAAGATACGAAGTGTATAAAATCAAAAAGAGGAACAAATTTTCTTGAAACTTCTTCCTCTTTCTGCTAAACCATGCTAAAACTATAAAACCCAAAACAAGAAAACTAACCTTTGTAATGGATATGGTACAAATGTAATGCATTAATTAATTCTGACAATGCGTTTTTGAAAAAAAATCAGCTAAGTGAGAAGAAAATTCCGACGAATTAACATTTTTTATCGATTAACCGAGAACAACATCCAAAATCATCATGAGTAAAAAGCCGACGATAAAGCCCATTACTCCCACATCTGTATACTTATCTCGTTGAGTCTCAGGAATCACCTCTTCCACCACCACATAAATCATGGCTCCAGCAGCAAATCCAAGGGCATACGGCAACATTGGCTCGAATGAAGTAACTGCAAATGCACCGATAACACCTGCAATGGGTTCCACAATCGCAGAAAGCTGTCCATACCAAAAACTTTTCCAACGGGAAACACCTTGTCGACGAAGCGGCATTGCAACCGCAATTCCTTCCGGGAAATTCTGAATTCCAATTCCAATAGCGAGTGTTACGGCTACAGCGACCATGTGGAAATCGCCACCTGCGGCACCAAAAACCACTCCCACGGCCAAACCTTCAGGAATGTTGTGAAGGGTAATCGCCATTACCAATAAAGTCGTACTCTTCCAATTCGTATCGATTCCTTCTGCTTCGTGTTCTTTAAAGTTAATGTGCAAGTGAGGGAGTAACTTATCCATTCCGAATAAGAAAATGGCTCCTATTAAAAATCCGACCGAAGCAGGCATCACTTCCCAGCCACCTTGCATACCCGAATCACGTGCTTGATCAATGGCTGGAATTAACAATCCGAAGCAACTTGCCGCCACCATCACTCCACCAGTAAAACCGAGTAATCCATCCAACACTACTCGATGCATCGTTTTGAAGAAAAACACCGTTGACGCTCCAGCCGCTGTTAAAAACCACGTAAAGCACGTCGCATAAAATGCCGCTACCACTGGGTCTAATTCCGAAAAATATTGAATGATTTCTCTCATCGCTTCACTTAACGAGTGACTTAACTATCGTGTTTGATCACACAAATTTAACAAGAATTCCATCTCAACAACCTTCCGCTTTGCAACGAATCATTACCTTTGCAGCGAAAAAAAGTCAAAACAGAAGAAAATGGCAACTAACAGAACGTTTACAATGTTGAAGCCTGATGCGATCGAGAACGGTCACATGGGGAAAATTATCGACATGATCATCGGAGCTGGATTCGATATCAAAGCGATGAAATACACACAGCTTACTGAAGATCAAGCTAAAGAATTTTATGCGGTTCACGCTGAACGTCCATTCTACGGAGAATTAGTAGAATACATGACATCTGGACCAATCGTAGCAGCAATTTTGGAAAAAGACAACGCAGTTGAAGATTTCCGTACATTGATCGGAGCTACTAACCCAGCTGAAGCAGCAGAAGGAACAGTACGTAAATTGTACGCTGAGTCTATCGGTCGTAACGCAGTTCACGGATCTGATTCTGATGAAAATGCAGAAATCGAAGGAAAATTCCACTTTACAGCAGCGGAGATTTTCTAAGGATTCGAA
>JBFHGY010000617.1:0-2539 GCA_041582905.1 Crocinitomicaceae bacterium
AGATGATTGCCCAAAAGATTAAACCAGACGTGGCCATCGTAACGGATGTGTGTCATGACACCAATACGCCACTGATCAATAAGATTGAACAGGGAGATTTGAAGTCAGGTGATGGGCCTGTTTTGACGTACGGTCCTGCCGTTCAAAATAACTTATTGAAGTTGATCATCGACGCGGCTGAATCCAAGAAGATTCCATTCCAGCGTGCTGCGGCTTCTAGAGCAACAGGAACAGATACGGATGCATTTGCGTATTCCAATGAAGGTGTGCCAAGTGCATTGATTTCTTTGCCACTTCGCTACATGCACACAACGGTTGAAATGTGTAGAAAAGAAGATGTCGAAAATACCATTCGTTTGATTCTAGAGTCATTGAAGAAAATCAAGAACAATCAAGATTTCCGATATATTAAATAACGTGAGCTCGGGATAAGAATTATGTCAGATCGTCTGAAAATAATGAGGTTCGAGCCTTTAAGCAGAAGGAATAATGGGTTATTTCAATGCGCAAAGGTGAAGAAAATCGTTGTTTTCAGGCGAAATCAATGAATTGATTCAATATGATCGAGCATTCTACTTCGTTAAATTTCATCGAGATAACTCGTTATCCCTCTAAAATTGTGCCTCGTATAATCCACGACCATACCGTCTGACAGTATTCTTGTCCCGAACTCACGTTAAATAGTAAGAATTCAAGAATCAAGGAGATGTTCTGAAATTAAGTTTTTCAAAATCTTTCTTTTAGCAGTACCTTGTGCTGGACTAATATCTATGAAAATGAAAAAAATTACTTTACTTGTTTCCGCAGCATTTTTGGCGTTGGGAACGCAAGCTCAAATTATGAGTGAGAATTTTGACGGACTCAGTGTAGGCGACTACATGGGAGTTGTGTCACCAACCTACTGGACAACGTGGTCTGGAGCGACAGGAGGAGCAGAGGATGTTCAAGTAACAAATGCACAGGCAAATTCAGGAGCCAATTCAATCCATTTTTCGTCGACTGGGGCAAATGGTGGTCCTCAAGACGTTGTGATTGATTTCGGTTCAATGTACACGAATGGAATCTTTACGTATGAGTCTGAAATGTATGTAGCAGCTGGAGGAAATGCTTATTTCAACTTCCAGGCAACTCAAACAATTGGTCAAACATGGGCATTGAACTTCAATGCGGACGGAGGATCAATTATCATTGACGATGGTACTGCTGAGCAAGCATACGGTTCGTACACAGAAGCAACTTGGTTTAACATCAAAATTGAAGCAAACCTTACTCTAAATATTTGGAAAGCATTTGTAGACGGTGTTCAAATTGGATCTTGGTCTAATGGTGTAAATACAATTGCATCTGCAGATATCTTCCCAATTCAAGGAAGTGATTTTTACATAGACGATGTGATGTTCGATCACCAAACGTATACATTGCCAAATAACAATGCGGCAGTATCAGGATTGGCAATGAACAGTAATATCGTAGGAATCGACGCAATGCCAACTGTAACAGTGGTAAACGCAGGAACTTCTACCATTACTTCATTCGACGTAACAGTTGATTACAACGGAAGCCAATATACGGAAACGGTTACAGGACAAAGCATTCCTTCTACAAGTTCAATGGACGTTGACTTCACGACTGCTATTCCATTGGTAGCTGGAAATGTGAGCGCAACAGCAACAGTTTCGAATGTAAATGGAAATGCTTCAGATGATGATCCATCGGATGATGCAGTAACAATTGGTGTTGATCCAGTGGTTCCAGCAGCAGGAAAAATAGTTGTTGGAGAAGAAGGAACGGGTACATGGTGTCCTTGGTGTGTGCGTGGTACAGTATTTATGGATCGTTACGAGCAAGACTTCGGGCCTTTCTGGGCTGGAATTGCGGTACACAACGGAGATCCAATGGTAGTGACAGAGTATGATGCAGCAATCGGAGGATTGATTTCAGGATACCCAAGCGCTTTGGTTGATCGTGGAGGTGATGTAGATCCATCTGCGATGTCTACTGATTTTTACGATCGCCTTCAAACACCGCCAACAGCGTTTATCTCAACAAGCTCAAACTGGGATGCAACAACAAGAGAGTTGGAAGTTACGATTACAGCCGATTTCCAAGCTGCAGCAAATGACAACTATAAGTTGGCAGTAGTATTGACGGAAGATGGAGTAACTGGAACAGGTTCTGGATTTGCTCAAGCAAATGCATACGCTGGAGGATCGAACGGTCCAATGGGAGGATACGAAAACTTACCAAGTCCAGTACCAGCTGCAGATATGGTGTACGATCACGTAGCACGTGCAATTGAACCATCTTTTGCTGGAGATGCAACAAGCTTCCCTGCAACGGTAAATAGTGGAGATTCTCACTCGAAAACATACACGTTCACGCTTCCAACAGATTGGGATGAGCAAAACATTCACATCATTGGAATGATGATGGATCCAACGGGACGTATCGATAACGCAAGTAAATCAGGAATTGAAGCTTTGGCGAACTTAACTGATCTTGAGCAAAACTTGAAAGGATTTGGAGTATATCCAAACCC
>JBFHGY010000618.1:0-2538 GCA_041582905.1 Crocinitomicaceae bacterium
TTATTTGACGGATGATATTAAGTCGAAACTGACAGACCATACCGCTCTAAGTGCAGAATATGTGTCACACATGTCCTATGCATACTCCTGCCGAAATGATGAAAAAGTGCATATCGCTTACACTGCGGAGAAAGAGGAAGAGCAAATGGGCGACTTCCATATCAACTGGTTGGGCTTGGAGGAATTTGACGGATATAGAATTCTTACACGCGATTCGGAATCGCATACGACTTTCTTCCAACGACGAAATGCTCCCTCAAAAGAACTGTTGCTCGATACCTTGATAGAAGATCTAACGATGACGGACATGTATTATACGATCTTGTCAGAGAAAATGGATGATCGTTTCCTGTCGGGAAAAATACAAGTGGAAATTTCGGGTAAGTTTAAGCTGGATCAGCCTACTCGATCATTCAACTTCATACGTTCAACTGAAGACAAAAATGGGAACAGAATATCGGCGAGTAGTCCTTCCTTTGATTGGTATTTTGGCGAACGAACAGATGTACATTTTTCCTTCGTCGACAAACCTTTCTCACTTAGGGAGAATGATCACAACCTCACCGTGTTCATGATAAATGGTGATGTAAGAAAAATGGACATCGATTTTCTTGAGGTCCGTGTTTACAGCTTTTACAATCGATTCTAATCCAACCGAACGAAACGAAGTGTTCGAGCATGTGCATCGGAACTCAGGCGAATCAAGTATTCACCATTTTGAAGTGATCCGACATGAATGGTTTCCACATTAAAACCTTCCTTTGCCATCAATTTTCGTCCGAAAAGATCAAAAACTTCTGCTTTTAGAATCCATTCTTCTGATGTAAAATGAAGCACTCCACTCGTTGGGTTCGGGTACAATTGAACAGCCATTGATGCGATTTCATTGAGTCCCGAAGGATTAAATGTTTGAGCTAATTGAACAGCTTCAAATGCATTCACACGACCATGTCCCATCTCTTCATTCCACGTTCCGTAAACGGATGTGCTGTCGTAGACATAACCAGGCACGCGATCAGCCGTTTGGTTTAGAATCGTTCGAACATCTTCAGCGAAGAGATTTGGATTGACCGATAAAATGAGTGCACCTACTCCAGCAGCATTTGGACAGGCAGCACTGGTTCCATTGAACGTGTAGGTATAGTTCGAAGTGGACGAATAACCATTGCTTCCCATCATATCGCACGTACTGATTTTTACGCCCGGTGCGCTGACATCTAATTTCTCTCCGTAGGTTCCACCCCAATTTTCGCCAGAGCAATCCGAAGGATTTTTGCGTTCGTCACACATGGAAGTCGCGCCAATGGCGATGGTAATATCCAAATTTCCTGGCCACAGTACATCAGCGACATCATCATTTCCAGCAGAAAAGAACATGGCAATTCCCTTTCCGTTTCGCGCATCGGTATGGGCTTCTCCTATTTCAGCGTTAAGCGCAGCAGTATCAATCTGCAGGGCGGCAATAAATAAGGTGCTTAACCCTGCAGAAACGCTCATGATATCAGCATCAGCAATTCTCCAGGCGTAAGCGGCTCCACTCACTAAGGCGTTGGTGTTGGTGGTGGCTTGCACCCCAATCGATCCACCATAATTTTGGTAATAGAAAATACGAATAGGGATGAGTTGAGATCCGTAGGCAATTCCAGCCGTTCCCAAACCGTTGTCTCCTGTGGCACCAATAATTCCTGCGCAGGCTGTTCCGTGACCATCACTCGAAAAGTTGGGAGTTGGGTATCCTTTTGTATCGCCTGTAGAATCAGCAAAACCATCAAAGCCTGGCAAGAGTTTCCCTGTTAAATCTTCGTGTAATGTGTCAACACCGCTATCCAAAACAGCAATTTTGATACTTACATCTCCCGTACTGAGCGTCCATGCAGAATCCACAGACATATCCGCGTCAGGTGTTCCATTGTATTGCAATGCACTACCAGTATTTTCAATTGCCCATTGTCGAGCGTACAAAGGATCATTTACAGTTGTGTTAATTGTAAAAACCTGATTGAAGGTAACACGTTCCACAGAAGGATGAGTTAACAAGGTTTCCTTTTCCGCGTGAAGTTCATCCGATGTCCGCACATGAGACGAATAAATGAACATATTGGGGATGATTCCATGTTCACGCAAGTTGTTTGCCTGTATAAATTCTGCATCATCATGCTTCAGTTGAATGAGCATTTCATTTGTTTCGAATGCCAATTGATTCCCAAACGTTCTCACCTCGGCTCTGTAACAGATATCTTCTAGATTCACAATTTTTGTGTCGACGATAATCATGTTTTCCGACTGAAACTCGCCGATCACCAAACCAGGACCCCATCCTTTTCGATGCATTAGGTCCGTCATTGATTCTCCTTCACACGGTGCAACGGCAACAAGTTGTGCGATGGACGAAGTATATGTCAATAGAAAAATTCCAAAAGTGGTAAGTAGTTTATTCATAGGAGAATTGATTAGTGGACTAAAGGTACAAACTTTGTGTGAATCAAGTGATTTCGTTCAGTCGTTTGTGGGTATTCATTTGATATGATTGTATCAGAA
>JBFHGY010000619.1:0-2532 GCA_041582905.1 Crocinitomicaceae bacterium
CCTCGTTATTCAGGTAGATGATGGCCTTGCACAAGTGTGGATGGACTACTCTTTTTACTTGGGAGAAAGCTTTAGTCATAAGGGCATCAATGCGATGCAACTATCCTATAGTGATGGTCGTTGGCAAATAATTCAGATCGCAGATACCCGAAAGAGAGAGTGAAGACAAACTCAGTATCACTCATTCTATCATCAAATTGATCGTCCAAAGATGACGCAACTCAATTCTTTTTCCTTTCAGCGCTTACGAAGAGGGTAGTTTTTTTATCTTTGGTACTAAACGAACGAATTCTATGGGTAATCCTTATTTGCTGATAATGTCCATTGCGGGCATTATTATTTTGAGCTTCTTTTTTAACATCCTCGCCAAAAAAACCAACATCCCTTCTGTTTTGATGTTGATCGGTCTAGGTATGGGATTAAAAGCCATTTTGGATGCCTACGGACTCAGTGACGATCTGAAATTCGACTCGCTTCTGGAAATATTAGGAAACGTCGGACTGGTTATGATCGTCCTGGAAGCCGCGCTGGACTTGAAGCTCGAGAAGCAAAAAACGGGACTCATCCTGCGATCTCTGGTCGTGGCGCTCGTTGGACTTGGAGGGTCGATGTTCGCACTCGCTGGCTTTTTCATGTATATTTTCCCATCTACGGACTTGTATACTGCCGTTGTCTACGCGATCCCTTTGAGTATCATGAGTAGTGCCATTATCATCCCAAGTGTAGGGCGATTAACGGGTTCCAAAAAGGAATTCATGATCTACGAAAGTACCTTCTCAGACATCCTTGGAATTATGATTTTCTACTTCATGATTGGTGCCGATGGCGGTGCTGGAGGTGGATCCATCGTAATGGAAATCCTATTGAACATCGGTGTAACAATCTTACTTTCAGTTGTTGTGGCATACGGATTGGTGTATCTATTCCAACATTTACAAATGCAAGTGAAGCTTTTCTTGGTGATTGGAGTATTACTCCTACTCTTCGCAGTAGGGAAATATTTCCACTTGTCTTCACTGTTGATCATTCTTGCTTTCGGTGTGGTTCTCAACAATACGGATGTCTTCTTCCGTGGTAGATTATCGAATCTGTTCGACCGCGAAAAAGTAAAGCCCATTCTTCATGATTTCCACAATTTGACGCTCGAATCTGCCTTCTTGATCCGTACGTTCTTCTTCGTGGTCTTCGGATTGAGTATCACGCTTAGTTCATTGGCGAATTGGCAAGTGGCTGTAAACAGTTTCGGTATTGTGGCCATTTTGTACATCGTTCGTTTCGTAGGACTGCGTGTTTTTGCCAAAAAGAACTTGCTACCAGAATTGTTTATTGCACCACGTGGATTGATTACCGTTCTGCTCTTCTTCGTACTGGCAAAAGATGGAACCATTCATATCGAAGCATTCGATTCGGGTCTACTGCTCTATCCTATTTTGATTACAAGTATTATTATGATGATTTCGTTGATTTCCTACAGAGGAGAGAAAATCAAGGACGTACTTTTCCATACTGTTCCACTCATCAAAACGGACAAGTCAGAAGATTTGAATACACGTATCAGCGAAAACACAGAAAAACAAGATTTCGATGGATTTTAAATGGTTATTTCTCGGATTGAGCCTCGTACTTTTCGCTTCTTGCGCTGAAGTAAAAGAAGGTGCCGAAAATGCGGCAGATACTGCGGTCAATATTTGGCAAGGAAAGCAAAAATTAACGGTTAATTTTCAATCGCACCGCCCTTATTGTGGTGGAGCCGCACCTACCGAAGAACAAGCCAACGGCTTTACCAATCCGATGGTGAACAAAGTGTTTTACTTGTACAAAGACGAACGCCCGAACTCGATTACAGACATGGTAAAATTGACCACGGATGAGTCTGGGACGTTTAGCATTGATTTAAAAGATGGTCGCTATTCAGTGATTAGCGAAGACAAAACATTGTCGTTAAAGGAATTCATCAAAAAGAAAAAGATCGAAGGTCAATTCTACGAGTATAGCGATGATGCCTGTTTCGAAACGTGGCGAACGACCCCTGAGTTTACGATTGAGTTATCCAGTCCAACGGAAGAAACAGTTACGATCAACGAAAAATGCTACACAGGCGATAATCCATGCATGCAATATACAGGACCTTATCCTCCGTGATCTCTGCTGAACCAACCATTTTTCTTTAACGCTCTGCCAACGTGTACTTTTTCGCGTTGTACTCATCCATCCATTTTTGTATCTTTCTGAAAGAAACCAATTTAACTATTCGCTATGGGCTTCAAAGATTGTTCAAAATACGAACGCAAAGCGCAGGACTACAAAGAAGAAATCGATCGTCTAAACGACCGAATTAATGACTTGATGAGTGTCCCCAATAATCCAAAAACAAATCAGCACATTCAAGAATTGCGCGCAAAGCGGAAAACATTTGAAAAGAAACGATTAGAAGCTTTGGATGCACATATACTCTGCATGGAATCAAACGCGAATGATTTCCATTAATCGACTTCAGCCGAACAAGCTCCACGCCTCTTTTCCGACGAACAC
>JBFHGY010000620.1:0-2532 GCA_041582905.1 Crocinitomicaceae bacterium
ATCCGCACAGGCGTGATGAATGATAATGGTGTCGAATTGATAAACGGATCAACAGTCACGATTGTAACGGATGAAATTGAAGGAACAGCCGACAAATTCTCCATTAATTACAAGCAACTACCAAAAGACAGCTCGGCAGGGGAAGTAATTCTCTTGGATGATGGTAAACTCAAATTGGAAGTTATTTCAACCACCGATACCGAAATCAAGGCGAAGGTATTGCACGGAGGTGTTTTATCCTCTAAAAAAGGCGTGAACCTTCCGAATACGAAAATCTCTCTTCCTTGTTTGACAGAGAAAGATTTGGTGGATTTAGAATTCGCTTTGGACAAAAACGTGGATTGGGTGGGACTATCATTCGTGCGTTCGGCTCGAGACATCATCGAACTGAAACACATCATCCAAACGCGTAAGTGCAAAGCGAAAGTTATTGCTAAAATTGAAAAGCCAGAAGCTATTGATGACATCGATGACATTCTTCGTGCCAGTGATGCGTTGATGGTAGCTCGTGGAGATTTGGGAGTAGAAATTCCATACCAAAACGTTCCATTGATTCAAAAAATGTTGATCAGTAAAGGTCGTTCGCACTCAAAACCCGTGATTGTTGCGACGCAAATGATGGAAAGCATGATTACCAGCATTTCCCCAACACGCGCCGAAGTGAATGACGTTGCTAATGCCGTACTTGACGGAGCCGATGCCGTGATGCTTTCTGCAGAAACATCCGTTGGAAAGTTCCCTGTCGAGGTGATTCGCACCATGACCAATATTGTAAAGGAAATGGAAACGCACGACGGACTCTACAACAAGGAAGAATTACCAGAGAAAAATCAATCGCGTTTTATCACCGATAGTATCTGCTTTAACGCATGTCGATTATCACGTAGAGTAGAATCAAAAGCAATTTTGACGATGTCTTTCTCAGGCTACACGGCCTACAAAATTGCATCACAACGTCCACGTGCAGACATCTTTGTTTTCACGAGTAACAGACAAATCCTCACGCAACTCAATTTGATTTGGGGAGTTCAAGGTTTTTACTACGACAAAACGGTGAGTACTGATCACACGATTGCCGACATTAAATATTTGTTGAAAAAACAAGGTGTACTAAATAGCGGAGATCTCGTTATTAATATCGCATCAATGCCTATTGAAGAGCATGGTAAATCGAATATGTTAAAGTTGAGCTATGTGGAATAATTCCGCAACAATTAATTGATAGACAACTAATCTTGTCCTATTTTTGTGGCAATACATAAACAAAATGTAGTATGAAAGTATTTCTAGTGTGCTTGATCACTCTTGGAACTTTTTTGACTGAAACCGCCTTTGCACAAGTACAATGCGCTGTAGATGTTCAAATTAATGAAGGAGCTGCAATCACAATGTGCGAATCGAGTCCGACAACCATTTCTGGAACGAATGGATTTGTTAATTACGTTTGGACCGGACCTGAAACACAGGTAAGTCAAACAATTACTCCGAACTTTTCTGGTCAATACGTCTTGAGTGCACTCGACGGAACAGGCTGTGTTTCAACTGATACAATTATCGTAACAATCGTATCTATTCCGACTGAGACGATCATTTCATCCGAAGGAAATCCTATTTGTTCTGGCACAGGTACAACACTCAGCTTACCGAATTCATACTCAACATATAACTGGACAGGTGGAGTAACTACTCCTACTTTTTTTGCTGCAGGTCCTGGAACGTATGACGTTACGTACACTGATGACAACGGATGCTCAGGATCTTCTTCCATTACCTTAACGGAAGCGCAATTTACCTTAACAGGAAGTGAAAGCTCACTGTGTACGGGAGGAGCAGTTACCTTGACGGCCGCTGGCGGAACTTCATACGTTTGGTCAACGGGTGAAACAGGAAGCTCCATTGTGGTGAATCCATCAAGTACTACATTATACTCTGTTGTGATCTCGTCTGGATCATGTTCTCAAACACTTTCAACAACGGTTGAACCTGGTGATCAACAAGCGAGTAGCTTACCTGATACCATTTATGTAGGTGCGGGTGATGCTTATTATGTAGCAGGTCCTGATGGTTTCCAATCGTATGTGTGGTCTCCTACGGATCAAATCAACAACCCAAATGCTTCTGGTGTTACGTTTATCGGTACAACTTCGCAAACCTTGGTTGTAGAGGCGACTCACGCTGACGGATGTGTGATCACAGATAGCGTAGTGATGATTGTTGTAGAATTAACGATTCCAAACGGTTTCTCTCCCAATTCGGATGGAAAAAATGATCTTTTCAGAATTCCTGAACTCGATCAATATCCTGGAGCTTTATCTGTATGGAACCGCTGGGGTGATCTCGTTCTCGAAGATCCGAGTTACCAAAACACATGGGATGGAACTTGCCAAACCGCACGATGCATTGGCTCAGGAAACTTACCTCAAGGAACCTATTTTTACCAAGTTGACGTTGAAGGCATCACCTTCACAGGATACATTACACTAAAAAGATAATTATGCGCGCGAAATTAACCCTACTGATTTGTGTGCTTTC
>JBFHGY010000621.1:0-2522 GCA_041582905.1 Crocinitomicaceae bacterium
CGTCTATTTCAGAGTTTGCTGTCATGATGAGGTTCTAAATTTCTTAAATCGTTTAACAAAAGTGAAAAGCAAAAGGAGTGCTGCCACGAAGGCAAGACTTCTACCCATCACATCTCCGTAGGTTGTGTAGAAAGTTGGTTCTGAATTAAGGTTGAGTTTGGCTTTAATCACGTCTTTGACCCACCAATCGGTTGGTTGTAAAATGTCGCCACGCTGATTAACGAAGCAACTTGTTCCAGTATTGGCTGAACGCGCAATGGATCTACGATTTTCGATGGCACGTAAGCTGGCAAAACTGCAATGTTGTTTGTATCCTGGAGTGTCTTTCCACCATCCGTCATTCGTAGAAATAACGATCAATTCTGCTCCGCTACGACATTGTCCAGCTACCCAGCCACCGTAAATGGATTCATAGCAAACAACAGGAGCAATTTTCACGTTCTTGTCGTAAAATACTTTCGGATGAGGTTCAACTCCTAAGGTTCCGCTGGTTCCTCCGTTTGAAATGGCTACATCTTCTAAGAATGGAAAAATATCAGAGAAGGGAACACTTTCGACACCAGGAACGAGCTTTGATTTATGTACAAATTGGGCTTCACTGTTTTCATCCAAGAAAATGGACGTGTTATAATACTCAATGTATTCTCCGTTTTCCTGAAGACGCGATGAACGAGAGTGTTTTTTATCGAAGTAGCGAACGGTTGAGGCTCCTATGCAAATCGATGCGTGATTGGTTTGGTCTTGGATCGATGTCAGGTAAGGGTAGTACATCAATCGCTTGAAGTCTTTTTCATCGAAAGAACCGTAAATAGCTGTTTCTGGTGCAACGATAAGATCGGTTGTTTTGCTTGCTTTCTGAAGCATCAATTCTCCCATGTCCCGAAGTTGTTCCATCGGAGGTCGCATGAACTTTTCGTTGTAGGGATCAACATTGGGCTGTATCGCTACCACTTCGTACGGATTACTTTCTTCTTCGTAGGTGTAATAGGTAATCAATGAAATGGTCATTGGTACCACGAAAAAGAATCCAGCCATGATGAACAGTGGCGTTTGAATTCTCCAGCTCTCTCCTTTGATCCATAGGTTTTGATACACACGATAGATGAGCAGGTTGATGCACAAGATCCAAAATGTTCCGCCGAGTGCACCCGAATATGAATACCACTGTACCCATGAAGGATGAATGGAGAACGTATTTCCCAGTGTGAGCCAGGTCCATGATGCTTCCCAGTGATAGTGCAAGTACTCGAAGCCGATCCAATAAATCAGTAAGGATAAGTAGCCCTCTTTCGAACCAACATACTTCTTGGTAAGATGGAAGAAATAGAAAGTGATGGACATGAGTAGGCTGTTCGCTAAAAACGCTAGAATTGCACCTCCGGCATCCGCATTCCACACCCACCAGGTGGCACCGACATTGTAAATGAAGAAGGTAAAGTAGGCATGCGTGAAAACTTTTCGTGATCGATATCGCTTCGTTGTGATGTAACTTTCCACTAATAAAAGAGGAACCAGTGCCACAAATACAAGTGGAGTTAAACTTCCCGTATAGGGAAATGAGAGAACGAGCAGTATGCCCGACAGGATGCTTAGTAGAAAGCGGTGTTTTTTCTGTAGTCTGATCACACCCTAAAATTAGGGAGAAAAAATCAGTTAACTATTTACCAAACTCAGTTATTCTGTGATTCCAAAATATCCTTCATGTTTTTCAGACCATTTTTCAGGTCAGGGCCAATTTCTTTGTCCATGTTCATGAACAGTGCCAATACATTGAAGGGGTAGGGGCTTTCACCTTTCATGACCCAAGTAACAGTGGATGAATTGTCATTGTTCCGCTTCACGATCATCGAGGCTTGACTTGTTACATCCATTGGTTCTTTGAATCGGATTTCGGTATCCATTCGTTTGTTGTACACGATACGCGTGATTTCTTGTTCTCCTTTTCCAACTTCCTCATTTGAACTTTCCCATGCCGAAACGTAACCAACCGTTCCATCGATACCAGATGTGGTGATTTTGATGTTGGGATCTTTCTTGTGCCATACTCCGTATTCCTGCTGGTTGCTCAACGTGGAGATGTAATCGAAAACAACTTCCTGCGGTTGATTCACCTTTATGGAGCGTTTGACAGTAAACTTCCCATCGATGAACAGTCCTACTATTAGAACAATCGCAACAAGGGAGAGTAGTAAGAAGAGTAGTTTGAGAAGAAATTTCATTGTCTGATTTTCAGTTCTCCTAAATATAATGAACAAAATGCGGAAAACACTACCCTATTCGTACGAATTAGTTACATAAATGCGCAAACTTCTGCTTTGCATGTACAATTCTATGTTTCCACGGATCAAAGGGGGAATGTTTGGTGACAAAAAAAGCCGACTCACTAGGAAGCGAGTCGGCTTGGTATCATTCAATGATTTTTTCGATTAGTTGAAAATGATTTTCATTTCAACACGTCTGTTACGTTGACGACCTTCTGCCGTAGAGTTGTCTGCGATTGGCATTGTCTCTCCGAAGTAAAG
>JBFHGY010000622.1:0-2519 GCA_041582905.1 Crocinitomicaceae bacterium
ATGCCTTTTTGTTCATAGTTTCGGATGAATTCAATCACGTCAAGATCGGAGGACTCCGTCCACCCTTGCGTAGCAATATTACGATCTCGACAGTCAGCGCCAAGGATAATGCGCGAACCATATTCGGTAATCCAATTGCAAAAAGTGGATGGGTCCTTAACGGCAATACTACCACCGGTTACTTTGTCCGCTCCCGATTCAAAGGCAATTTTCAAGTCTTCATCTCGTTTGATTCCCCCGCCAAAGTCAATTGTAAGGGCCGTTTCTGAAGCAATTTTCTCCAAAATGGGATAGTTGATAATTTGGGATGCTTTTGCTCCATCCAAGTCGACGAGGTGAAGGTGTTGGATTCCTGCGTCTTCGTAAGATTTCGCCACATCAACGGGATCTTTCATGTAGATTTTTCTTCGGTCGTAGTCGCCTTGTGTTAAGCGTACGCACTTCCCGTTGATGAGGTCTATTGCTGGAATGATTTTCATAATGAACGTTTTAAAAAGTTTTGAATGAGTGCTGTCCCGATATCAGCGGATTTCTCTGGGTGAAATTGAACACCAAAGAAATTGTCTTTTTGCAGCGCTGCAGAAAAGGGGAGAATGTAATCGCAGGTCGCAATGGTTTCGTCACAGACTTCAGCGTAGTAACTGTGCACGAAATAAAAATCATCCGTAGGATAAATTCCTTGAAATAACTCGGATTCTTGCATACTGAGAGAATTCCACCCCATGTGCGGGACGTTTAAAATCGGTTTGAACGCTTTCACATTGGTGTTGAAAACCCCGAGTGTTTTCGTCCAACCTTCATCGGAGAAATTGCAGAGTAGCTGCATGCCGAGGCAGATTCCAAGAACGGGCTGTGTGAGCGTAGGAATGAGTTCATCTAGCTGTTGTTTTCTCAACTGTTCCATGGCAAAGGACGCTTCTCCAACTCCTGGAAAAATGACTTTATCTGCTTGTCGAAGGGTTTCTATATCGTGCGTTAAAATGGAATCCACGTTGAGGCGCTGCAAGGCATTTTGCACAGATCGTATATTGCCCGCTCCGTAATCAATAATTGCTATCATAATGTTCCTTTTGTACTAGGGATTCCAACATCGCTTGTTTTCGAAATGGCCATTCGGATGGCGCGCGCAAATCCCTTGAAAATGACTTCTATTTTGTGGTGCTCGTTGGTTCCATCGGCCTGAATGTTCAGGTTGCATTGTGCTCCATCAGAGAAGGATTTGAAAAAGTGCATGAACATTTCAGTCGGCATTTCTCCAATCATTTCACGTTGAAAATCGGCTTGCCAAACCAGCCATGGTCGTCCACCGAAATCAATGGCAACTTGTGCCAAGCAGTCATCCATGGGTAAGAGAAAACCATAACGAGCAATTCCTTTTTTCTGTCCAAGTGCTGTTTGAAAAGCTGCACCCAGAGCCAAGGCTACGTCCTCGATTGTGTGGTGTTCATCTACGTATAAATCTCCGTTAACTTCAATGTCCAGATCGATGCCTCCGTGCTTGGAGATTTGATCGAGCATGTGATCGAAAAATCCAATTCCTGTTGAGATGTTTGATTTCCCGCTCCCGTCCAAATTTACTCTGACCATGATTTGTGTTTCTGAGGTGTCTCGAAGGATGGTTGAAGTACGATCTTGACCTTTTAAGAATCGATAGATTTCGCTCCATGATGAAGTTGACAAGACGGCATTTTCACACGATTCGCCAATAAAAATTCCTCGAGCTCCTAAGTTTTGGGCCAGTTCAACATCGCTCGAACGATCGCCGATCACAAAGGAGTTTTCGAGGTCGTAATTTCCCTTGATGTAGTGTGTCAACATGCCAGTTCTCGGTTTTCGGGTCGGAGCATTGTCTTCTGGAAAAGATCGATCAATGAGAACTTCGCTAAATGTCACTCCTTCATTTTCGAAAGCTTGAAGGATTTTGTTGTGAGCGGGCCAAAAGGTCTCTTCGGGAAATGATGCGGTGCCTAATCCATCTTGGTTCGTAACCATCACGAGTTCATATTCGAGTTCATTGGCAATCTTGGAAAGTGATTGAAAAACGCCCGGGTAGAACTCCAGTTTTTCGAGCGAATCGAGTTGGTAATCTACGGGTGGTTCGATCACAAGCGTACCGTCACGGTCGATAAATAGTACTTTTTTCATATTGCTAGTTGCTTTAATTCGTTCAAAAACAAGTTGTTTTCTTCTTCGGTTCCAATGGTTACGCGAAGTGTGTTTGGGATTAATCGAGATCGATTTCGAACAACAATTCCCTTAGAAATCAGTTGCTCATAGACATTGGTGGCGTTTTCGACTTCGATGAGAATGAAGTTGGCATCGCTAGGATAAATGCGTTGAATGATGTCGATGCGTGTAAGTTCTTCCATTACCCGATCGCGTTCGAAAAGTATTCGCTGCACTTCGTTTTGATAGACATTCACATTTTTCAAGCATTCAATTCCTGCTCGCTGATTCAATAAACTCACGTTGTATGGTGGTTTTATTCGATTCAGCCATTCGATAATATCCGTGTTCGC
>JBFHGY010000623.1:0-2512 GCA_041582905.1 Crocinitomicaceae bacterium
GGAAAAATTGCCATTCCAGCAAAACTATTGTTAGATGTTTTGAAAAACTTGCCGGATCAGCCGTGTACCTTCTTGGTAGATGATCAAACATTCGCGGTTGAAATCGCTTATGACAATGGTAAATCAAAAATGGTTGGATTTGACGGAGATGATTTCCCACGTACACCAGCCTTGGAACAATCAAGCTCGATTCGTATTTCTGGAGGAATTCTCTCGAATGCGATCAACAAAACGCTTTTCGCTACAGGAGTAGATGACCTTCGTCCTGTAATGAGCGGTGTTTTCTGTGAGTTCTCTCCTGAAAGCATCACATTTGTTGCAACAGACGCACACAAGTTGGTTCGTTACACACGCACCGATTCACAAGCAGACGGAAGTTCTTCTTTCATCTTACCCAAAAAGCCACTCAACTTGTTGAAAGGAAATTTAAAGGGAGATGAAGAAGTAAAATTGGAGTACAACGATTCGAATGCGGTTTTCACTTTCAACGACACCATCTTAGTTTGTCGATTGATTGATGGAAAATACCCGAACTACGAAGCGGTGATCCCGAAGGAGAATCCAAATGTGTTGATGATTGATCGTTTACAATTCTTGAGCTCTATCAAGCGTGTATCGATCTTCGCGAACAAAACGACGCATCAAATTAAGTTGAAATTAGCTGGAGCTGAATTATCACTTTCTGCTGAAGATATTGATTTCGCTAATGAAGCAAACGAGCGCTTGACATGTAATTACTCTGGTGAGGACATGGAAATTGGATTCAACTCTCGTTTCTTAATGGAAATGTTGAACAACATCGACTCTACCGAAATTCGTTTGGAAATGAGTGAACCTAGTCGTGCAGGATTGTTGATTCCTGCTGACATGGCGGAAGATGAAGATATTTTGATGTTGGTAATGCCAGTGATGCTGAACCGATAATCAAACGAAAGAATACAAAAACACCCGTTTCGAATTGAATTTGAAACGGGTGTTTTTTTTGATGAAAAATTTCTAATTCTGACGTTTTAACTTTCGCCCAATACGTCGTGATGATTGTCGAAAAACACTTCTCAATGCTCGTTGATCGCTTCGTGTAGCTTTTGTCTGACGTGTAGCCTGTTGACTAAATGACGTTCGATTCATTTCCATATCGACCAAGGTATTAGTGATATTTAAACTTGACGTTGCGTTATAAACGGGCTGACCTGTTAATACGCCAACCGCCCCCAACCCAAGAGATGCTTCATCACTCATGATAAAGGTCTTTGTAACCGCACCTCGCAATACGTGTGTCACACCGATTGCTTCTGCTATTTCAGCATTCGTTAAAGTTGAAACCAAGGTGTCAATTCCTGCTTTGCGCAACATCGCGTCAATTTGCACTTGACCAATTACGTGAATATCTAAGTAAGCATACTTTCTTTTATTCGACATTTTCGTCAAATAGTTAATCATCGATGTTTGATAGTTCTCCCCTTCCTGAGATCGCATTTCTTGAAGTTGTTCCTGCGTATACTTGTTAGGAATTCGCCCTTGATAATTGATATCGTATGGCAAAACGGCAATACTAATGGAACAGATTCCCGCAAAAGCAAAAAGGACGACTGCGATGGATGTAAGTAAGGCTTTTTTCATAATGTACGGTTTCATTTAACGTTACTCAATGAAATTCAAAAAGCGTACCAAAAAAATCAAAAAAGACGGTGAACGAACTAAAAAAAGCCGATTAAGTTACAGTTTCTTCTTGCGCGATTTGAAATAAATCGCATCAACAAAAACCAAAAGCTTCATCGAAACGCTATTTAATTGAGGTTGAGTGAATAGATCGTCAAATGTTCGGAAATACGATGGGATCAACTCATTTTTTGCGTTGAAAATATTGTTTTTGTACACAATCCTGAGCTCGCTTCCTGGAATAAACACCCATCTATAGTTGACATCCACCGTAAAGGCGTTGTAATTTGTATTGTGCTGCGATCCTCCATCCAAATTTGTCGGATTGTATGCAGATTCAGCGAGTTTTCCGCCTTTCAACAGCTCATTGAAATTATAGTATTCTACCTGTTGCCAATAATGTCTCACACGGATATCCACCCCCATTCGTTTGGTGAAAATAAACTCTGTTCTCAGCGAGTTTTCCGTAATTACCCTATTTCTAAACCCAAGAATGATGTCTTCTTCATACCCACTTTCCAATGGGCGAACATATCCGTAATCGGCTGTAATGAAGTCCCAACTAGAACTGTACACCAAGAACCAGCGTTCGAACAATCGCACCCGTGGACTAATTTCAAAGTTCGTTCCTTTTTGTGAGGAGTTAACAAATTGCTTGTACCAGAAACGGAGATCGAGTGCGAAACGTTTACTGTAATCACTGGAATAAAATCCACCAATGGAGGCATTGGGCTTAAAACGTACTTCGTTTCCAAATCTACGTGACTCAAAGTGATTCACCTCTCCAAATGGATTGACACTACCATTGAATCCAACGGTTAAGAAATTCTTGAACGTTCCTACGGCCTGATAA
>JBFHGY010000624.1:0-2512 GCA_041582905.1 Crocinitomicaceae bacterium
CTCCCGAAAAAAACGAAATCCCCAACACCTGTACATCTTTCTCTTTGGAATATGATTTCTTAGTAGGCATTCTCTCGTTTTAACAATACGTGCGTAATCGTTTTTAGTACAATTTTCATATCCACCAGCAGCGACCAATTTTTGATGTAGCTCAAATCCACTCGAATTCGATCTGCCATTGATTCTAAGTCTCGGGTTTCCCCACGATACCCCATCACTTGCGACAGCCCCGTTATTCCTGGCTTCACCAACAAGCGATCGTCGTAATTCTGGATTTCCTTCACAAATTTATCATTTAACTGCTTTACGTGAGGTCGCGGTCCAACAATTGACATTTGCCCCAGAAAGACATTGATAAACTGAGGGAATTCATCCAAGCTTGTTCTACGTAGAAAGGCTCCAAATTTGGTGATGCGATGATCTCCTTTTTTCGCTTGTACGAAATGTTTCGAAGGGATCATGGAGCGAAACTTAATGCATTTAAATAATTCTCCTCCACGTCCTGCGCGCGCCTGCAAGAAGAAAACAGGTCCTTTCGACTCCAAACGAATGATGATGGCCAAAATTGGGATTAACCACGATAAAATTCCCACGATCACAATGACGGATAGAAACAGATCGAACACCCGTTTGATGACCATATTTCGCTTATCGAGTAATGGAAAATACTGCATCGTACCCTCCAACACCTCACGATTTACACTTGTGATCGAACGCCAATTTTGGAACTGCTTCGCATCGGAAACGATGTACAAACTCACCCCATACTTACTCGATAGATTGAGCACATCCGTCAGCCACAAATAATCTTTGATCTCAGCCGAACAATAGATTTCATTCAATGCATTGGTGGTAATTCTCTGTTCCAATTCCTGAATAGTTGGTTGCGTCCCTAGAATCTCATCCAATTGGCAACCACTGTACTGTTGATCTTCGATCAGATTGGCGATTACCTTCAACTCTTCATGATTTCCAATCATCAAAAATCGATTGTATCCATATCCTGATTTTCGATACAATCGAACGAGGTATACAAAAAACAATTTACTGATCAACAAGGTTCCGAAAAGGATGGATAAATCGAGCCAATACCACTGATTCCACACTTCATTATCCAGACTAAAAAAACCAGTGTAGAGTATTCCAAAAATTGTCAACTGGATCAATGTCAAATTGAAAATGTCAGCGTACCGAACGAAACGACGAACGCGCATCGGAGGATACTTCACAATACTTGAGACCACCCAAAATGCACTACACCATAGCCAATCATGTCCTGGCAAGAATAAAAGAGTACTCGAAGCCATGAGCCCTAAATCCAAGAGCAAAGACGCCGCAAAGTAATGAAAGAACTTGGGGAAGATCCTGGTCCTTTCCGAGAGCGTTTTGATTGATTTAAGTGATTTCCTTATGAGCTGAGTCATCTCAACAAATTTACGATTAAGGAGTCACTCCCACCAACCGATGAGTTTTTTTTGTTTCAACTCGATAAACTCCATTTTTATCCATCACACTAATTTCAAGTTTTTAATTCACTAATTTTAAGCCATGGATAATCTAACTTCCCTTCCTTCATGGAATTGAAACTGCTTCGCTTCTTGTGTTATTTTGATGTTTTTAACCATCCCCTTTCTGTAGATGAGTTAAAAGCACTTGCACATGAAGAGGATGATCAGAAAATTCATGCCGCTCTGGATCGTCTTCTTGAAAAAGGAGACATTTTTTGTCAAGACCAGCTTTACGGAATACGCGAAACGATAGCAGAACAAATCCAAATTCGCACCGAAAAGGAGAACAGAGCTCAAAGTTACTACGTAAAATTGCCACGTTACCTGCGCCTCATCAAGTCATTCCCTTTTGTTCGAGGTGTAGCCATTTCAGGATCACTATCGAAGAACGTCATGCCTGAAGATGGTGACATCGATTATTTTATCATCACTGCGGCTAATCGATTATGGATCTGTCGAACGCTTTTGATTCTGTTCAAAAAAGTGTTCTTATTGAATTCGCGAAAATACTTTTGCCTCAATTATTTTGTGGATGAAAATAATCTTGAAATCATTGACAAGAACATGTTCACTGCGATAGAGATCAAATCGTTGATTACCGTATACAACTCGGAGCTTCTGAAACAAACACAACAGCAAAACGCTTGGACCCAAGAATTTGTCCCTGGCGAATTATCTCACTCGAAACTTTTACCATTGGAACCCGCAAAAAGCTTTCGCTTGAAGAAAATTCCTGAGTTGTTTTTTTATGGCGGTTTAGGCGATCGGATTGATTTATTGTTCATGAAGAAGACCTACAAACGTTGGCAGAAGAAGTTTCAGAATTTCGATGCTGCTAAATTCGAATTGACGATGCGCACGAACCGAGGAGTTTCGAAACATCACCCACGGGATTTCCAAAGCAAGGTATTAAAGGAATATCAAGCGCGAATTGATAAATTTGAGTCCGTAAGATGAATGTACTTTTCACACATAGTTATTTTCTGCATTTCGACCAGAAGCAA
>JBFHGY010000625.1:0-2507 GCA_041582905.1 Crocinitomicaceae bacterium
GAAACAGTCGTAGTTGTATTCAATGAAGAGTTGAAGAAACTGACTGTTCACGAGAAGGAATCGTTAGAAATCCGACAATCAACCAGCCTCGAAGGATTTGTATTCGGGGAAATTGCTCTATCGAAGGATGAGTCGAAAATTTGGTTTCAAATGGATGGAATCATGTATGCAAGAGATACGCAAACGGGTGAAATCGTGAAGGAAATTCAAGGATCGAATGTCTACACCTTTGAATTGAGTGCCGCAATGGATTACCTCATTCATTTTGAAATGATGGAGCAAGATGCTTTGGTATATGTGTATGACCTCAATACGGCGGAAGCGATTTCTTATGCGAAACTACCGTTCACTGATTTTCTGGAAACGATTCATTTTGATGCGGAAGAGCAACAGTTACACCTTTTGTCAAAGCCATTTGCTTCGAAGACAGAAAAACCTTCCAAAGAACCTGTTTTTGGCGTGCCCGAAACCTTAGAGGAGGTGGCGTTGGATTTCCGTCATGACGGAATGGAGTCGCGTTATGTGGTTTACGACATCGCCAATAAAAAAGAACTCTACAATGAAGTCATCGAATATTCTCCTGATTACGAATGCAATTTTGAAGTGATAGACGATCGTTTGTTCATCATCACAGCGCTAGGATCAGCGGAAGTACAAGAAGATTTCTCCCTCAAATTGGAACCGCTTTTTGCGATGAATGTGGCGGATTATGCCATTTTCGGAACGGATGTAATTGGAGTGACTGGCTTCGATCTTTTCTCTTACTCAGTGGAAACACAAATGGGGAAGGAATGGGATGAAGACAAGGTGAATTTACTTTTGATTAAAGCAAGTGGACTGGCCGTAACCGAAACAGATTATCATTTCATCACGGAAGGTATTTTGTACCGAGTAAAGCGTTCCAAGCCATTGAACATCGACTTCGAGACTTCCCTAGAATGATCCAGAACAAACTATGTGGTGGAATAATTGAACCACACAGGACATAGAGGACACATAGATTCTATGTGTTTAAATAGGTGTTCGAACAATAAGGAATTAAGTATACAACCCTATGTATCTATGTGGTAAAAAAATAAACCTAAAGTTCCTTGTGGTTAAACAAATTCGCCCGAAATCAAAACTCCTCCGTCACGAACTCCCAATCCTTAACAGCTTCAAATCGAGCTTGCGCCTCTTTATTTGAAGGATGCTGCAACAAAGACTCCACAGAAACAGTTGGCACTTCATCAACCAACAAATCTTCACGAAGGAAAATGAAATTGAAGCCCAATTCATTCGATCCCACCAAACGATATCCTTTGTGTTTCGCCAATTTCGTCATTGCAACAGGCGACGCACCGTGGTACGTTGGATGTTTTCCAGGATACATATACTCAGGATCGTAAGGCACGACAATATCATTCATCCCGAATTCATTGTGCGTTTCAATGATCACAACTTGCGGTTGAACCACCTCCATGGCCTTCCATACCCAATAATCGTTTCCGTCAATATCGATGGAAAGTAAACCAATCTCACCTTCAAACCCAGCCTCTTTGATGAGGTCGTTGATGTTCTCCGCAGTAATCATCGTCTCTTTGAAAACAACTGGCTTCGGATTCGTGTTTTTATGTCGACGGAAAAAGTATTCACCACGCTCAATGGCCTGTGGATTCCCATCCATGAACAAGCCCGTAAATCGGTGGTGATAGTATAAATTCGCTGAATTACTGTTGATGCCATCGTCGGAACCGAATTCAATAAACGTCCGATTCGGCATGTCTAATAATGCGAACAGATACAACAGCATTCCGTCTTCCTCAAACTGAGAAAAGACTTTTAGTCCAACATCTTGAATGTGAGGTAAATTTCCTTCTTTGAGCAAATCACGATAGTACAAGTACAAGCGTTGCTGCTGCAAATTGACACTCAAGGACATTTTTCCACGAACCTTGTAGTACTTCAGATATTTTTTGAGGTAGTGCTTGAGCATGTTACTCGACGATCAACAAATAGTTTTCCTTCTTTCCTTTACCAATCAAAACGTACTTATCATGAATCAGAAGATCAGAAGTAAGTGTGAAATCCTCAGATACTTTTTCTTTATTCACGGCAATCGCATTGGATTTAAGCAAACGTCTAGCCTCTCCATTTGAAGCTAAGAAACCTGTTTTTGCGGACAGGGCGTCGATGATTCCGACACCTTCACTTAACTCTTCATTCGAAATGGTTGCTTGAGGAATTCCGTCGAATAAATCTAAAAAGTTACGCTCGGATAAATTGCGAACAGGATCAAACGACTTGCTGAACAACGCTGCCGATGTTTCAATAGCGTTAGCCAAAGCTTCCTCTCCGTGAACTCGCGCAGTGATGTCCTCAGCTAACGCTTTTTGAAGTACTCTTAAATGCGGAGCTTCTTGATGTTCTGAAATGATTGCTTCGATTTCTCCTTTTTCTTTCAACGTAAAAATTCGAATGTAATTTTCTGCATCGGCATCAGAAGAATTCAACCAAAACTGGTAAAA
>JBFHGY010000626.1:0-2505 GCA_041582905.1 Crocinitomicaceae bacterium
ACTACACGGAGATTTCAAATGAATCCTTTCAAGAACTCACGCGTGGTTCATTAAAATTGACGCTACAGAAATGTTAAAAGCCTACGATTACATAAAGTGTTACCAAAACACCTTTTGGAAATGGGATCGAAATGGTGCATTCGTTCAGTTAAAAGAAGGAAGTATTTTTGCTCATTGGGAAGAGGTGAAACAACATCTGAACTTGTTGGCTCCTTCGGGATTACCACTTTTTGATATCTATCTAGGTCTCTTGGCTGCAGTAAAAGCAGATGAGTTTTCCAATGTGGATCAAATTATTCCTGAGTGTCTTGAGCCTAATAGAAGTAATCAGGTCATTCGTGAAAATTATCATATCCTCGATGTCATAAAAGATGTCGACAAAAAGTATAAAGAGGGGAATAACGCTTTTTTGATGGTGGCTGCACTCGCAAATGAAGTCAATTTGAAAATTGTAGAGCATATCTCCGCGAATATCATTGAGGAACTTCAAGACCCTCATAGAAAATTGTTTGGAGCGAAAGGAGAAATCGCGATAGGTCACATGAAAAAAGTGGCTCGTTGCTTTCGTTTGCTTTCAGAGCAATTTCCAAATCCTGAGAGCGTTGTCGCTGCCATGATGGGAATGGACCCAAATGATTTCGATATGGAAGCTGTCATTCCAAGGACAGAAGAATCGAATTCGGAAGTCTCCGATCATTTGTTGGATCAACTTCAAGAGGATGCTCGAACTCAGAAAATGGCAGCACTGATTCCATACGTTCTTTCTGGATTAAATTTCCCGATTCATGCCTCACAGAGTGATGATCGACCCGAGGGAGGAGTGTCAGACCTTTCCAATAAAGGACATTTTGATCAATTAATTGTGACGGAACATGCCTATGAGGAGGATTATTTTCTTTCGCGTATCGTTAACAATGAAGCGCTTTTTTATCAGCGTGAAAAGGCAAAAAATGACAACAATGAAAGCGTCTGTGTGCTCATTGATGCTTCCATCTACATGTGGGGAGTTCCTAAATTATTAGCTACTTCCATTGCTTGTGCCGTTGGCTTGAAAGAGGAAAAGTCGGAAGTACACTGTTTTGTGGTAGGAAGCGAATTGATTCCGTGTAATTTCTATTCACTCGACGGTGTTTTGAAGAGTATTCATTATACAGATGCTTCGATTTGTCCAGCAGAAGGACTCGATTTATTCGAACTAGAGCAAGCGACGTCTTCGTATTCAAACACCTTGTTCATCACTACTCCTCAATCTTGGAAGCGACCTGAGATGATGCGGATCCGCGATGTATCTAAACAGCTGTTCGATTTTATTGTGTACACGAATGAAGAAGCTGAAGTTAATGTGTTGAAATCCAAAGGTAAAAATGTCGTTCAGTTCAAGTTAGACTTAAAGTCTATTTGGGAAGTCAAACGGAAAGATAAATCTGTCCCATCAAGGTCGGTGAACACGAATTATCCTGTGCTATTTCCCGTTTCCACTGGAAGAATTAAATACTATTTCAACTACGGTGAGGATATTTTCTTTATTGATAAATCGAGAGGGCTTTTCAAGATTCAACAAACAACGGATGCTCAATTCAGGGGAGCGCAGTTCATCCTTCAATTGGATCGACATTTGGCTGTGTTGGGAGATATTGGTCACAATGATCGGGGAGAGTATGAATTACTCATGTTCAGCCCAAAACGATCTGAGATCATCGTGTACAACCTTTCGGATTCAAGCGAAAAACGGTATGAATTTCCGCAATGGAAAAGACACAAAAATGGAATTTTCCACCACGTGAAAAACACATTCTACTTCGTAGACACGAATGGATGTTTCTTAATTGATGGTCAACTTACACCAAAATCACCGTTAATAGCCCTTGAGCCACAATTGTATCGATCGGCGAGAGCACGCAGTTTGAATATCAAGAACCGATGTACATTTCAACAGAATTACTACAAATCTGCCCGCGACGTCTTCATTTCTGACCAATCGGAATTAGTCATTCAAAACAAGCGAATTGAGGCGTCAAATGAACGAATTCAATTCGAGTTCCTTCCGGCAGGTAAGAAACAAGTACTACCTGTTCTAACACGCCTGGGAGAACATCAAACATTTACCTTCGACTCTGGAGAACGCATCGAAATTCATCCTTCGGGAATGACAATTTTTCATTTCGATGAAGCTCGGGATACAACGTGCTACGAGTTGTTTTTAAACTCGGTAAATCCATCAGATAAGCTGCGAGTAGTAAAAGCAATCAAAACCTTTACAGGAAGAACACTCCTTCAAGCAAAAGTATTGGTCGATAATGGACGTGGAACCATTCGTTTTTCACGAAGTAAGGAGGAACTCCATAAAATGGCCAAAGATTTGAAAGATGCTGAATGTCATGTCGATGTCCAACCAATGAGTTTAGGCAAATCGTTTTACATGCCCTCGGTAGACAGTTTGGAGCCAGCGCTCGCGAGTGAGACTTTTTTTACAGGAAATGACATGTTTCAAGATCTAAGTTTAAG
>JBFHGY010000627.1:0-2500 GCA_041582905.1 Crocinitomicaceae bacterium
AAATCTTTCCGAAATACTGGACTCGGTACAGTATTTATTACGAAGGACTCAATGACGATGGAACATGGTTATTCTCAATATGCTTTTGGAGGGCAGAGTTCATATACGAGCATGTGGGGCGTTTTCCATAAACAATAAGTGACTATGAAAGGTAAATGGATATTGGCCGTGGTGATTGCCTTAGCAGCGTTGAGCTGTTCAAAGGAGGTGAAAAAATCCGATATCGAGGATGTCAGAGGTGATTATGAGTGGTTCTATAGCACGGATGATTTATTTGAATCTGTCTATTCCGACGCTATTTCAGATCAACATGGAATCCGTATTAAGTCGAAGCGAAAAGTTGAGTTCTACACGAATTCAGAGAAGGAATTATCCCTTGATATACTTTCTGTACACGAGTATGGATCGGATGGAAAACTAATTGTAGTTCGCTGGAATGATCAAGTGAATCGAGATCTTGTGATAACAGATGACGTGATTACGTTTTATGGCTGGCCGTATTCGGAGTTTTCGAATCGTTTTGTGAAATCGAACTGATCATTCTTTATTTAATCAAATATCTGCTTATGAGCCGATATTTACAATTATCGGTTTTTTATCCGATATTCTTGTTTATCTGCTTATTAACCGATATTTTTGTTTTAAATCGCAAAGATGATCGCTGTAATTACGGGAGATATTGTTAATTCTAGAGTAGTCAACGCTGAAATGTGGCTGAAAGAACTCAAACATGCACTATCCTTCTATGGGAAAGAATGGAAGGATTGGGAAGTGTATCGGGGAGATAGTTTTCAATTAAAGATCGAAGTAGAGAAAGCACTTGTAGCAGCAATACGAATCAAATCTATAGTAAAGCAGATAAAGGAATTGGACGTTCGCATTGCTATTGGAATTGGAGAAATCGACTTTGAAGCGGACAGGGTTACGGAGTCGAACGGGTCTGCCTTCTCTTTATCTGGGGAATGCTTTGAAAACCTGAAAAAATCGAAACTTCAAATTAAATCTCCTTGGAGAGATTTTGACTATTCAATCAATTTAATGCTCGACTTAGCAGCCCTTACCATGGATAATTGGACATCCATATCTGCTCAGTTCATTTTTATTGCGTTAACGTATCCAGAATTAAACCAAGTTGAATTGGCGGAAAGACTGAACAAGAAAAGTCAAGGTACGATTAGTGAAGGATTGAAACGGGGAGGCTATGAAGAAATTCAAAAATTACTCGTATATTATTTAGAAGAAACAACTAAAAGATGCTCATCCTAACCTTGAAGCTACTATTCGCTCACCTATTGGGTGATTTTGTTTTTCAGCCCAATCACTGGGTTCAGAATAAACGGAAAGAGAAAATTCGATCGACATTTTTGTATGTTCACATGTTTGTTCATACAGCTGCTTTGTTTTTAGTTCTTGGCTTTAGCAAGATGTACTTTATCGCAATTTGGCTTATTATTTTCTCCCACTTTGCCATTGATACACTAAAACTTTACCTGTTCCGAAAGAAAAATCAACAGGTCTTATTTTTTGCTGATCAGCTCATGCATCTCCTTGTAATTTTGGGTATTTCTTATCTGTACGCACCTATCCAAATTAACTGGGATCTGTACCTCTCTCCTGAATTATTCGCATTGGGCTGTGCGATTTTACTCCTCACTTCCTTTTCGAGTATTGTGATGAAAGTACTGATCTCGAAATGGAAACCAAAAGAAGAAAAGACCCTGAAGAATGCAGGGCGATACATTGGAATGCTCGAACGACTGTTCATTTTTGGTTTTATTGTGATTGATTTCTGGGAAGGAATTGGCTTCCTGCTTGCCGCAAAATCCGTTTTCCGTTTTGGTGACCTCACCAATGCGAAGGATAGAAATTTGACCGAATACATTCTAATTGGAACCCTGCTCAGTTTCGGATTGGCTATCCTTGTTGCACAGTCCTACTTATTGGTTTTAGAATTAATCTAACAATAAATTGAGGTAGGTTTTGCCCTTTTTATATTCGTGCCAATCGAAAGAAATAGTAATTCAATGCTCCAATCAATGGGAGAAAATAACTCCCAACAAAGATCAGTCCTTCACTAAAGGAAGCAGTCAGGTTTGTTCCGAAAACAAGAGAAAGCGCAAATAAGCTTCCAAGCACTGTATTCAACTTGACAAAACTCGATCGAACCTTCGGAGCTTTCTGAATGAGTCGGATCGCTAGAAAGAAAATAACAGAAGAGAAGAGTAAGGAAAAGAGCGAAAGCACAAGACCAACAGAAATGACATCACTAAATGGTGAATGAAATCCTTCGATTTGATTGAATTGAACGTGAAGAATGTAAGCGTGTAAAAAGCTCATCATGACAAAAGATCCAACCCAAAGAAAAATGGCATTTCGAAGCGTTTTTGACATAAGTTTATCGTAATAGCGTCACGTGTCCGCGTTGAAGTACCTCAACACCATTTGCATCCTTTACACTTACCATGTATAAATACGTTCCTCCCGACGCTTCTCGATTCGT
>JBFHGY010000628.1:0-2486 GCA_041582905.1 Crocinitomicaceae bacterium
ATTCATTTTCTTCGGATTGATCAATGTGAAAAATGAGCCATACGTAATCGAGTACAACTGTCGAATGGGTGATCCTGAAACAGAAGTGGTGTTGCCACGATTGAAGTCAGATATTCTCGATTTATTCGAAGGCGTTGCCACTGAAACATTATCGGAAAGAGATATTCAATTCGATGAGCGCAGTGTATCTACAGTTATGATGGTATCAGGAGGATATCCAGGGAGCTACCAAAAAGGAAAGCAAATCTACGGGTTGAATACTGTTTCAGATAGCATTGTATTCCATGCAGGAACGAAATCAGATGGACCCGTTGTGTTGTCGGCAGGTGGACGTGTAATGGCTGTTACTTCCTACGGAAAGGACCTCGAAACAGCGTTGAAGCGCTCATACGGATCGATTGAAAAGATCGAATTTGATGGGGCAGCATATCGAAAGGATATCGGACAAGACGTGCTCTAATCGAATTTTCGTATATTTCCGATACCAATTACCCAAATGGAAGTACCGCTGATAGGCATTATCATCACTCTGATTTTCTCGGCTTTTTTCTCTGCCATGGAAATCGCATACATTTCATCGAGCAGATTAAAGGTTGAGCTAGACAAAACAAAAGGGACGCTCAACGGTAGAATTCTCGGGCGTTTTTACAAAAACGAGTCGCATTTTATCGCAATGTTATTGCTCGGTAACAACATCGCGCTGGTGTTTTTCGGGTTGTTCGCTGCCGACTTATTGAATCCACTTATTGCCACATGGGGAATTGAAGATGGGAGCGCGGCCATGTTGCTCACGCAAACGGTGATGTCCACAATCGTTGTGCTTATTCTCGCGGAATTTTTACCGAAAGCATTCGTTCAGTTGAATCCGAATGGATTTCTAAAAATCATGGCGGCACCCTTGTTGGTCGTGTACATCTTTCTCTATCTACCTACTTTCTTGGTGCTCGGATTGAGCAATGCCTTCCTACGGATTCTTCGTGTTGAAAATGAGAATCAAGAAAAGGTGTTTTCGAAAGTGGATTTGGAACACTACGTAGACGATTTAAATCAACGTATTAACGAGGAAGAAGAGTTCGGAAATGAGATGCAGATTTTGAAAAATGCATTGAGTTTCGATAGCGTAAAGGCGCGTGACTGTATGATTCCTCGTACGGATATCGTTTCCATGGATGTGGAAGATTCGATTGAGAATTTGAGAAATAGCTTCATCGAAACAGGATTATCCAAAATCATCATCTATCGCGAAAACATTGATAACGTAATTGGTTATGTGCACTCCTTCGAGATGTTCAAAGCGCCAAAGGCGATAAAGCAGATTTTGTTACCGATCAACTTTGTTCCCGAATCGATTCCAGGAAAGGAATTATTGGAGTTGTTTGCGGAAAAATCTGGAAATGTAGCTGTTGTCGTGGATGAGTACGGCGGAACGTCAGGAATTGTAACCATCGAAGACGTAATCGAAGAGATTTTTGGAGAAATTGAAGACGAACACGATCGTGAAGATTGGGTAGAAGAAAACTTTGGAGACGGTGAATACTTGTTTTCTGCTCGAGTTGAAATCGATTATTTGATTCAAGAGTACGAGTTTAATCTGGAAGAAAATGAAGCGTACGAAACGCTCGGAGGATTAATTATTCACGAACTTGAAAGCATTCCAAGTGCTGGAACAAAGTTGAATCTTGACGGAATGACAATGGTGATCGAAGAAGTGAGTGATCACCGTATCGATTTGGTTCGTGTCATATTGGATTAGTCCCTTTTTTGGGAGCAAATAGTACAACAATCATGAAAAATTGGCTGCTTCTTATCGTTTTAAGCGTATCATGCGTGCAAGCTCAAACGTATCACCTTTCGAGAGGGTTGAGTGAAATATCAGGCATTGAATTTCTGAATGATACAACAATTGCGGCCATCAACGACGGAGGACACGAACCGTGGGTGTATTTATTGAATCTCGAAGGTAAAATCCAAGGAATTGTCAAAGTGAGTAATGCAAGCAATCGCGATTGGGAAGACCTGGCGGTAGATGACGAACATTTGTACATTGGAGATATTGGAAATAACACCAATAGTCGAACTGACTTAGCGGTTTACAAAGTAAAAATCAAAGATTTACTGCAAGATACAACCGTACAAGCGGAAAAAATCACATTTAATTACGTCGAGCAAACAGCGTTTCCTCCAGAACGAAGCGGTAAATATTTTGATGCTGAAGCGCTCGCATTCCACAATGATTCCCTCTACATTTTCACAAAGAATCGTGCTCGCCCGAAGGATGGAAATGCATGGGTGTACAAACTTCCCGTAGTTCCTGGAGATTATTCCATTTCCAAAATGACGGAGATTTACATCGGGATGGGTGGACTTTGGGCTGATGCATTAACCGCAGCCGATTTTGTAGGTGACGAATTCTTTTTAATGACGTATAATCGCGTGATCATTAAAAAATTGGAGAATGGCCAGTTTGTAGGTGATGAGAACATCCA
>JBFHGY010000629.1:0-2485 GCA_041582905.1 Crocinitomicaceae bacterium
CACATGCGCTACTCAACAGTGGGGACGCATCGCGATGATCTCATTTTTGAAATCAAAGGTCATCCCGTGAAGAAGTTTGGATCACAAGGTCAGCAGAAATCATTCATCATTGCACTCAGATTGGCTCAATATGAATGGCTGAAAGAACAGCTGGGAGTTACGCCAGTTCTGCTACTGGATGATATTTTTGATAAGCTCGACCAAACACGTGTAGAACGATTGATGAAGTTGGTCCATGACCAGTTCTTCGGACAGGTGTTGGTTTCTGATACGGATGAAGATCGCGTTCGGGACATTTTTGCCAAAAACGATTTGGAGAGTAAGTTGTTTCGCGTAGCAGAAGGAGGCGTTTCCGAAGCGGAGTAGTTCCGACGATTCTGGAATTTTTCATTCATTCCATTTTTCATCTTCAATCTTTCCTCCTTCAATTGTGTAATCCCTCAATTCCCACTATCTTTACAGCATGAGCGATCTCAAACGTACATCCAATGAAGCACCGTTAAAGGACGTCATCGACCGATGGTTGAAAGCATACGGATTGGATGGAAAAATGAAGGAAATGGACGTGATCAATTCTTGGGAGGAAATGATGGGCAAAGCCGTTGCCCACCGTACCAAGGAAATTAAGATTCGAAACAGAACGCTCTATCTAAAAATGGATTCGTCGGTAATGCGAGATGAACTGTCGCACGGAAAACAAGTGATCATCCAGCGCGTGAACGAAAAGGCGGGTTTTGAAATCATCAATGATGTTTGGTTTGGTTAATTGATCAAAGAGAACAGAACGATGTTGCTGTTGTTTATGATTCAGACGGAATAAGGACAAATGAGAATAATAGAGCTGATTTTATTGGTGATTTGTTACTCTTCGCTACTGATTGCTTTATTTCTGGAAATCATCTGCTACACGAAAAGAATCGAATCTAAAATAACGATCGCATTCACGGCTTCACTGTTGTTATTTGTTGTTTCAATGTCTATTTCTCCTCTCATGGAATCGAGGTACGGTTTGACTACTGCTCAAACAGTAAGCATGGTATGCCTCATTTTTGTATCCGTGACAACGTTTCAGAATATTCTACACGAACGGAAGCACAAGATTCCAAAGTTTGCAGTAGTTGCTCATCTGGTTCTCGGAGGTGTTTTATTGGTCCTTTCTTTGTTCGGATACCTGTTCAACTTCTCGAATAGTGTGGATTCATTAGTGGTCATCTATATGCTGTTGTCAGTCGTACTTTCCATGTTGATCGTTTTTCTCACAGATCCGAAAAAACAATTTGCTCATCTCGAGAAAGTCGAGAAGCAATTTGCACTCACATTTATCGTGGTGATACCAAGCGTGGTTGTTTTCAGTTTTTGGTTCAAGGAACAATACGATCAGTTGCAAATTGGGTTTATGGTTCCGATCATTTTCACGCTCCTTGCATCCAATAAAATTTACGATGATCTGAAACGATTGTCGATCGTTCAAGTGAAACTTGAGCCTCAAAAGCAGAAATACCAGAATTACAACTTTACCAAACGGGAAGAGGAGATCGCCACATTGTTGTTTGAAGGACATACCTACAAATCGATCTCCGAACAATTGTTTATTTCGCTTCCAACTGTGAAGACACACGCAAGCAATGTCTACAAGAAATGCAATGTAAAGAACAAGCATGAACTCATTTTACTCCTAATGAGTTAATCACCCGTCGTTTTTTGCCTCATACTTTTGTATGAATTTCACTGTATTTGCGGATTTTTGTCTGTTTCCTTTCGAATTTCTTCAAAATGGCGACCTACTTTTGGTCCGTTCAATTAAATGTGAGACGTATGATTTTTAGAAAGCAATTAGCCTTGATTTTGATGTTTGTTCTGTTGGGAGTACTCCTTACATTCCATGTGATGATATTGAGCGGAGTGATTCCGTACGATGTTGTTTGGGCAGGCAAGTTGAAATCGTATGACGAAATGATCCGTTTTGAGACCGTTTCGATTTTAATCAATTCCGTCATGTTATTCGTTTTTGTCATGAAGTACCGTCTCCTCCGAAATGAGAGGAACAATAAAATAATTGACTTCATCATCTGGATTTTTGCAGCACTTTTTCTACTGAATACTGTCGGGAACTTATTCTCGGAAAGTACCTTGGAATTGATTTTAGGAACGGCTCTTACCTTACTTTCGGCTATTCTCTGCGTAGTAATCGTTAAGAAGTAATAGAGCAAAGGGATTATTAGTTCGTAGTACGACCGGTCAATTCCAAAATAACCTTGTTTTTATCCATGCACGATTCACAGAAGACCTTCCGAAGTTCTTCATGGTCGAAGGCTTGAAACGGAATGTGACAATCTCCCATAAATAGGTTGCACCAGGTGTCTGGGTTCATTGTTTTGTTCAATTCGATGAGATAATTGTAATAGTTTGCCCATTCCTCCTCCGATGAGTGATTCCAGCTTAATTGCATGAAGTAGGCGATTGTTTCGTCTGTTTTAGCGTAGGG
>JBFHGY010000630.1:0-2484 GCA_041582905.1 Crocinitomicaceae bacterium
TCTATGGAGCATCGTAATTCTGATCATTTGGCTCTTCTTCAAATACCGCATTCTCAATTATAACCGAGGAGTAATTCAAGAAATTTTACGCCAATTATCCAGACGATTGCGCCCGGAAACGAATCAGTTTATTGTGCGCTGTAATGGTCGTGATGTACGCATTGTTTCGGAAGAAGTGGTCTATGTCGAGTCGAGTCGAAATTACATCACGATTTATACTGAAGATACGCGTTACATCATTCGACAGAAGATTTCTGATTTCACGAGTATGGTTCCCGATCCACTTGAGTATACACGTTTGAAACGATCGCTGATCATTCGAATCGATAAAGTGACAGAAAAGGGTGTGAACACTGTGGTGATCGGTGGAAAAGAATTCAAAGTAGGGAAGACCTACCTGGAAAATTTAAAGAAGATTGAATTATAAATCAGTCGACCTCGTAGAAAATTCCTTCGAGTAAATAGCGATTGTCGCGATAGACAAACTCAAATCGTACGGTGTATTCCCAGTTATTCATTTCGAATGAGTAATGGTCTAAATCTTCGTTATTGATGCGAATTGAACCATAAAATGGAGATCTCATGTTGTAAAGTTTGTAGTAATCTGAAGCATCAAACCGTTCGAAGTATTCCTTTTCAGTATCAGTGAGTGGTAAAAAACGCGAGTAATGAGTACCTGAATGACGTAAGGTTTCGGTTGGTGTTCGTTGATCAGCGCCATGACTCTGGGAGATCCAGACATAATTCAATGAAACAGAATCAGCGATAAAACGATCCCATTGGACGTTCGAACGGTATCGCGAAAAGATCATGAACTCCACAAAATCATCTAAACTATAATACAATTGCTCGATTTGATCACTCAATGTTGTTTCAAATACGCTCCAGCTCACCTCAAACTCCTTTGGATGTTCATACACGAAGTGTGCGCTGATCGAGTATTCATTTTTTAGAAAAGATTCGTCCATTAGGTAGTAGTGATCTGCAGAAAACTCGATCTCTTCTTTTGATTCAAGATGAGTGAGTGTAATGTATGCATTTCGCTCGGCGCCATGATCCGTCCAGAGTTTAATTCGTAGGGTGTCTCCTGTTTTATATTGAGAAAGATTAACCAAGTAGGGCTGAGTAGCATCTTGAGTCACCTTTCGGACAAATCGTCCATTAACACTCAAGGTTGCCATGTCCACAAAGTCGGCGCGAGCAGAAAGAGAAATAAAAGTAATCCAACAAAAGGAGATGATGTAGGTGATGATTCTCATAGGTCGATATTATTACTGTTGTCGTTTGAACAAATACACATCGTCTTTTTCCAAGACAACCTGCCATTGCGAACTGTTCTTTAGTTGTTGAATTTCCTCTTTTAAACCTTCTGTTTCCAGCGGATAGGGATATTCCATGGGCGAAATCAAAATGAATTCGGCAGTTTTAACATACGGAAACATGTACACGTTTTTTCGTAAAGCAACATGTGGCAGATAAGGGTTTTGGGCACAAACCGCAGCATCATCAGGAATCATGTCAATTGCTTCGCGAACGGCATCCGTGTTGTAATCACGCACGTAGTGGTTCTTTTTGTAGAATTGAACATTACTTTCTTCCACGTGATCAAATGGCTGATCGCTAATCCGAATAGTACACGCAACCCCAATCAGAACAATTCCCCAAAGAGAATAGCGACGTATTTTCTCTTGTTGAACGGAGCGTAAAATTTCAAATACACCAATAGCTAAAATGGGAGCAAATTCGATGGAGTATTGCGCTCCTGGACTCCAAGTCATCGGAGTATCGTGAAAGAACTTTTGAAAATAGATCGGTGCCAACATCAAGAGGTAGGCAGGGCGTCGGAACAAGATCGCAACTCCTGAAAGCAAGAGGATAATGTGCGACTCTGCCTTTACACCGTCAAATCTGGGATCCGCTAGGTGATTGGTAAAGAAAACTTCTAGCGAATCAATCGGGTGAGTGATCAAATGAACGAAGGCTTCGGTCATTGAATTACCAATGCGCGAATAGGCAAAATGAAGGTATTCTCCTCCGTGAGATAACGAAGGCATGATGACCTGCAGGATCAACATAAAATAGACAAAAGAGGCAGCCGAAAACCCAAGAAGAATGCGTAAACTCTTACGGTCTTTTCGATAGTTAATGGCCATTCCAAGCATTACGAAGGTCATCCAGAAAGCCATATTTTCTTTTCCAATCCAGATGAAAACAAGCACCAAGAAACTGGCGATAAAACGCTTTTCTCGCACGAAATAAAACAACCATGGAACGGCCATTGCTGCAACGACATTACTATGGTAATCGTAGCTTAGCGCAGAGAATACGCCAAAATACATCAGGAAAAAGAAGGTGGCAAACGAAGCAATCTTCGGATCATCCTTGAAATAACTATGTACGCCTTTTGCTCCGATGAGAACACTGACAATCTGAATAATCAACAAGGTCCACGAACCAAAAAGATAGGTGAGAGGACTGAACAGA
>JBFHGY010000631.1:0-2483 GCA_041582905.1 Crocinitomicaceae bacterium
CACGCTCAAATTCTGATTCATTTTGAATCGAGAAAATCCGATTTTCCAAGTCTTTGATTCCCGTGAAGCTCATCGGTATTTATTTGCGTTTCTCCTGCATCGACGATCGAATTTCCTTCATGAAGTCTGATGCATATACAAAATCGATAATCTCTTGATTATCCGTTGTTAGGATCGTTTTTCGGTTACCCGACCACCAATTTCTTCCCTGGTGAATAAACATGATGTTGTCACCAATCTCAATTACGGAGTTCATATCGTGCGTGATCACCACAGTTGTGATATCAAACTCATACGTAATTTCTCGAATCAAATTATCGATGACAATGGCCGTTTTCGGATCCAATCCAGAGTTCGGCTCATCACAGAACAAATACTTTGGATTCATTGCAATCGCACGCGCAATGGCAATTCGCTTTTGCATCCCTCCTGAACATTCTGCTGGATACAATCCATTTCTACCTTCCAGGTTTACGCGATCCAAACAAAAATTGACACGATCGAGTTTCTCTTTCTTCGACATTTTGGTAAACATCGTGAGAGGGAACATGATATTTTGCTCCACCGTCATTGAATCGAACAGCGCAGAGCCTTGGAACAACATCCCGATCTCCTGACGGATCAGCATGCGCTCTTTACGATTCATCTTTGTGAAATTATTCCCTCCATAGAGAATCTCTCCACCTTCATCTGGCTCATGCAATCCCACGATACATTTTGTCAACACGGACTTTCCTTGTCCAGACTGACCAATGACCATGTTCACCTTCCCCTTCTCAAAAACCGTATTGATTCCATGAAGGATCTGCTTGTCACCAAAAGATTTATCTAGATTCTTTACCTCTATCATAACAAGAACATTTGCGTTAAGAGGAAGTTAGCGATCAAGATGGCGATACTCGCTGTAACAACAGCCTTTGTAGCTGATTTACCCACGTCAAGAGCTCCACCTTTGGTGTAGTAACCGTAATAAGACGAAATCGAAACAATCAAAAAGGCGAACACCACGGTTTTACTCAAGGCATATACGATGTTACTTGGAACGAAGAACGATCGAATTCCGACCACATACGTTTCTGTAGAAGCTAATTCAGACAATACCAATGACAACCATCCACCGATCAAACTCAATCCCATTGAGAAAATGATCAATACAGGAAAGAAGAAAACCGCCCCGAGAATCTTTGGTAACACGAGGAAGGTTAAACTGTTCACTCCCATCACCTCCAACGCATCAATTTGCTCGGTTGTTTTCATGGTTCCAATCTCCGACGCTACGTTTGACCCCACTTTACCAGCAAGAATCAAAGAGATCATTGTTGGAGAAAACTCGAGGATCGTACTGGAACGAGTGATGTATCCAATGGTATATTCAGGCAACCAGGGAGAAGTCATGTTTGAAGCCGTTTGCAATGCAATTACACCTCCCATGAACACCGACATCAGTGCCACAATCGGAATCGAGTTGATTCCAATAAAATGAATCTCGTGAAATAAGCGTTCACGAAACACAGCCCACTTTTCTGGACGTGAAAACACGATCCAAAGCATGTGCATGTACTTTCCAATATTTTGCAGGGCTTTTAACACTACCGCTAAATTAACTGTATTTTTTATGTTGACAAGAAGATCGTTCTGAATTCGTGTCAGATTGAGGATTAACTGTAATTTTATTCAAAATTATGGATTCAAAACGTGTTCAATACAAACGCATCCTACTGCGTTACTTGCCCGAGCCATTTGTAGAGATGGTGATCGACTTATTGATGACGTACACGGTTCAGTTCAAAATTGTGAAACCGCGCAAAACCAAATTGGGCGATTTCAGAGCGAAAAACAAACATGGCAAACCTCAGATTACCATCAATGGTGATCTAAATCCGTACTCCTTTCTGGTGACCACTCTCCATGAATTTGCTCATTTAACGAACTATTTGGAGCATGGACATCGCGTTGCGCCGCATGGAAAAGAATGGAAATTGCATTACACGCGGTTATTACTTCCAGTAATAGACCATCCTGAAACGCCGGAAACCCTGCGAGTAGCACTTTTGAACTCCGCAACGAATATGAAGGCATCGTCTTGTACCGATCAGCAACTACAACGTACTTTGCTCACGTTTGATTCACGTAATGATAACCTTCGAACACTCGAAGAATTGCCTAAAAACAGTACTTTTGCCCTCAACGGAAAGACCTTCCAAAAAGGTGTTTTGCGTAGAACACGGTATTTATGTACCGATGTCCAATCGAAACGACAGTATTTAGTGAGTGCACTGGCTCATGTTGAACTCGTAGAAGAATAGAAGATGAAAAACAATTATAGCATAATCATGGCAGGTGGAATCGGAAGTCGATTCTGGCCACTTTCAACACCCAATTACCCGAAACAATTCCTGGATATTTTAGGAATGGGGAAATCGCTATTGCAGATGACATTTGAGCGATTGGAGAACGTTTCTCCTTCGGAGAACATCTACATC
>JBFHGY010000632.1:0-2479 GCA_041582905.1 Crocinitomicaceae bacterium
GAAAAGCGTTGAATCAAGTTTCCATCAATACGAATTCGAATCCGTGCCTTCTCACCATAAATTTCGATGTGAATATCACTACTTCCCAGTCGATTTGCCTCTTGAATGAGTCGATCCACGAAATCCGTATTCGCATCGAAGGAGATTTTCGCATCTTCTCCATCCGTATTTCGGTAGTATCTTCCTAAACTCCTTTGAATGGTTTCTTTGGTACATTTCTCCAATTCAATCGACGTTCCCAACAGCGCCGACAACTCTTCTCGCGTGAGTTCAGCATCCATTGTTTCATCAATGTAAAACGTTACTCCCCCATCCCATTCGGATTTTGGCAAAATACGATAGTGCCAAGCTAAATCTGATCGGATCAACTGCTGAAGCTCTGCTTCCAATTCGATATGTTGCAAGGTTGACACTAGATAGGTAAGTTTAATTGTTGTAATTGTTCACTAAACGTTGCGTATGCGATACCAACGAGCGCCATGTATCCAGCATAAGGGACAGAATCCTGTTGTTTGAATGCGGTCGCAATGACATGAAAAACGAGAGTAAGCATTGTTCCAATCGTGAAAAACAGGATGTACCAATGAAAGGAAAACAAAGGAATCATCGCAATTAAAAACAGGATATCTCCAATGGAGAAAAAGCCATTCGTGATGTTTACAAACTCACCAAATTTCAGGGATAGATAGAGTGTTAATCCTAAAAGTAAAACGAGTAAAAACCCGAGATTTAACGCCATTGTTTCCCAGTTCAAGTTCTCCCAATTGAGCGCAATCGCTCCAGTCAAGATCAATGGAAACAACGCCCAATGAACTCCTCTGAACCGTACATCTTGATAAAAGCACAAGACCAAAATTGCTATGAATGAGATGAGAACAAACATTAATCGGGTTGTACTTCTTTTAGAATTCCTTCTTGATCAATCTCCCAAATATTTCGTTGTCCGTCACCGTTAAAATCTTGTACCGCCTCGGCCTTGGCCTTAAATCCTGTCGGTGATGCTTCCATGATTGAAATTTCGTACAATGCCGTTCCTCCTTGAGTAAGCAACTTGTGCGGAATATAATTGAGTTCTCTTAGGTCAGAAGAATATTTCGAATACTGCAAGAAATACGCGTATTCTAGGTTGTGCACCATCTTCAATTCCTGTTGTGCTTCTAATGCTTTTGTTCTGGATGCTACACCTGCCTGATTCGGAACTACCAACATGATCAAGATTCCCATGATGGCTAATACGATCAGAATTTCAGCGAGCGAGAACGCATCGACAAATCCTTTCTTCTTAATTTTTCGTGTGAAAATCATTTAATAACGTTGCTAAGGTTAAACATTGGCATGTACATGGAAATCATAATGACACCCACGACCAAACCAATAATTACTATGATGAGCGGCTCGATAATCGTTCCGATCAATTTGGTTCTATATTCTATGTCTTCTTGATACTGTTTCGAGATGCGCTCGAAAGTAGTGTCTAGTTGGTTAATCTCTTCTGCAATTTTGGTTAGGGAGATCAATCTTTTATCAAAAATAGGAAATTTCGCCAATCCTTCATGTAAAGAGTCTCCCTTCATGATGTCTTGTTTGATTTCTCGGATCGCCGATTCAATTGGATAAAAGCCGATCATTTCCTCTACCAACGATAACGCTGTAACGAGCGGTGTTTTTGCTCCGAGCAACAAAGCCAAACTCTGACACATCCGCGCGGTGTATACCTTCTTCATGAGTACGCCAAAGATGGGAATTCGCAAAATGATTTTTGATGTGATGTTTCTGAAGCCATCTTCCTTTCGTTGCGTGTAGCCATAGATAACAATTGCTCCCACTGCAAGCAAGAAATACATCATAAACGCGGAAAAATTCTTTGAAAGAGCGATGATCTTCTTTGTGAGATAAGGTAACTCCTGTCCGAACTGCTTGAACACATCTTCGAACATCGGAACCACACTATTCAGCATGAAGTAAAGAACGCCTATGGTGATGAATATGACAAATGTTGGATACGTAAAAACGCTGATGAGTTGTCGACGAAGTTTCACTTTATTGGTGAAGTAATCCGCCATGTGCCCCAAAATGATTTGAAGTCGACCCGTTTCTTCTCCAATGCGAATACTTTGGAATTCGTACGCCGAAAAATGTCCTGTTTTCTCCAACGCTTCCCCGAGAGAACTTCCTCCCACCAAGTCGCTTAAAATAGCTGTGAGAATCGCATGGATGCGTTTACTTTCTTGCTCCTCAATCAAAATAGATAAGGCACGTTGAATATCAATCCCACTTTCCAGCAAAGAACTGAACTCCATGTAGAAGTTTTCCTTGGCCTTATCCGGAAATGCTTTTCCAAGCTTGATTTCCCGTTGAAATATGGATTGTTGCTCACTCATTTTAATCGTGCGAAATATTCATTGATTTTATGGTTCACATCTGGTTCAAAGTAATAGCTCAGGGTCATCAATTCGCCTTTCCAATGAAAGTCGAAAAC
>JBFHGY010000633.1:0-2478 GCA_041582905.1 Crocinitomicaceae bacterium
CAAATCCTTCATAATTAGGGTTCATTGAAAGCTGATACATTTCGGTTGATGTGAGATTTCGGTTGAACATGAAGTACTCATAAATCGCTGAGCTGACCTCCGTTTCGTTTGATAAAATGTAACAACGAGCCATGATCTGTTCCGATCTGTTTACTACAATACTAATAACGTTTTTAATCCCACAATAGGGAACTTCACTCTCATAAATATCATAAAGCCGATATCGATTATCCTCACCTTCTTCCCAAATCCCATCGAGGATCTCCTCCATACACCTCGTGCTATCCGCTTCCGAAATTTGATAAAACAATTCATCACCTTCGGTGTAAACCGCTTCGCAACTGAACAAAAAGAAGATTAAGGGAAGAAAAAATAGAAGTCGTAACATGTAGGTGTTTTGACGCTAAATCAACAAAAATAATGCCCTGTTTGCGCCAATCAAGAAGAAAATCGCACTTTTGCAGCTTGAAACGAGCTTGGTATTTAGTGATCGCACCATTTGGGTGATTAAAAAAATAGCATAAGAGAACGAAGCGGTTGCAAAGTCGCATATTTATTCGGCATTCTTTCGCTCAAAAAGGTAAGGACATGAAGACGGTGAACATTAAAGGGTATAGCGCCATTGGCGTATTTCGGGGAAAAACGCATCACAACATTGGAACACTTTGGAGATCTGCCTACATTTTGGGCGCTTCTTATATTTTCACCGTTGATGGGCGCTACAAAAAACAATCTTCGGATGTGTTACGCACTTGGTCGCGGATTCCTTTGTTCAATTACAAAACCTTTGATGACTTTTTAGCCAACATTCCTTACGACTGCCGTATTGTGGGTGTCGAAATTGATGATCGAGCAGAAATGCTTCATGAATTCGAGCATCCAAAGCGCGCCATTTACTTATTAGGAGCTGAAGACACGGGACTTCCTGAGTTTGTAAAGGAGAAATGTCATTTTCTCGTGAAGCTACCAGGAAACTCTTCACTCAACGTGGGTGTTACAGGAAGTATTGTTTTGCATGATCGCGTTTCAAAAATTCCGACTGATTTACCGCCAAATCATCAGGAATAACTTGTTCAAGAGGACAACAAACGGTAATTTAGTCCTCCATGAAACATCTGCACTACACCCTACTACTATTCGTATCTGTTTTTGTATTGAATTCAAATACGTTCGCGCAAGTCAATCCTTGTATTTCCGCATCCACTTACAAGATAGTTGTACTTGGTTCTTCAACCGCGGCAGGATCGGGCGTTTCCACCTCAGACAGTGCTTGGGTGAATCGTTACAGAACATACTTGCAATCCATTAATCCTTCGAACGAAGTAATCAATCTGGCCGTTGGTGGATACAACACCTACCGCATTATGCCAACTGGATTTACTCCACCTCCTAATCGCCCGAACCCAGATGTTGCACGAAACATTACTGCAGCTTTGGCGGAATCGCCCGATGCGATTATTGTCAACATGCCATCCAATGACGTAGCTGCAGGTTATTCCTATTCGGAACAGATGTTCAATTTAGACACCATCGTACAAATAGCGAACGCCGCTGCTGTTCCTATTTGGATTTGTACCACGCAACCCAGAAATTTCAGTGCCGCACAAGCTCAACTTCAATGGGATTTAAAAGACTCGATTTTAGCGCAGTTTTCTCCTTACACGCTCGATTTTTGGACAACTATTGCCACACCGAGTTATACCATCGATCCGCTTTACGATTCAGGAGACGGAGTACATCTCAATGATGAAGGCCACAGCATTTTGGAATCCAGAGTGATTGCTGCTGATATTCCAGGCAACGTGTATATTTCATTGCCAGACAATGACCCTGCTGTGGTTGCCATTAATCCCATCAACCTAAGCGTTTGTGGTGATTCTCTCTCCGAATTTGAGTTTGAATTGATCAACTTTGGTCCCAATGATTCGCTTCCCGTAACAGTCGCATCCGATTTGTACAATGCACAAACAGGAACAACTGTTTCAAGTTCTGCGTCTCTATCTTCTGGTTTAGCAGAATGTTCGATCTACACCATGACCTACTCGGCGCCTACGATCGATGCTGGCGACTACACACTCACAGTCGTTGTTTCCTCAGCAAACAATTTTGACACTTCAAACGACACGCTTGTCTATTCATTTTCAACAAGTGGACATCCAACTTGGACTGCATTACATGATACTTTATGCGATCCAGGAGCAGCCATTGTTTCAGTAAGCACTGCAGCGCAAGACACTGTACTTTGGTACACCGATGCGACTAATCCAACACCCATTGCCTACGGAAACGACTTTTCTACACCATTCATCAGCGCTACTACCGATTGGTACGCTGAAGTAGTCCGTGGAAACCTATACTATTCGGATGATCTTTTCACAACGAATACATCAACGATCAATTTCAACGGAACCATGTTTGATCTCATTGCTCACGATAGCATTGTCATCGACAGTTTCGATGTAAAAATCAATTCGACGG
>JBFHGY010000634.1:0-2478 GCA_041582905.1 Crocinitomicaceae bacterium
GCAATATACCCCGCATACATTTTTGATTCTCCCAACTCAACATGGCTGGTTTCCGCAATCAAATCGGGAAGTGTGGGGATAATGATCCCAAGTCCTGTTGCATCAATCACAATAGTGATGAAAATAAAAAGCATTGCATTCTTGGAATTCATGCCGCAAATATAGCTCAAATTCAATTCGTCTCTTGCAACAAATTTATGAGGTCATGCAACCCTTTTTGAACCACGCGCATTATCCCTACAAACACCGAGATATGAAAACTCATTTATTCCTCATCTTTAGTGCGCTATTTGCACTCGCGAGTTGTGAAAAAGAAACATGCAATTGCTACAGTTCTAGCAATGGAATTGTCGGAGAATGGTTACTTATTGAAGAATTAGTAGATCCAGGAGACGGCAGTGGAACCTTTCAAGCTGTCAACAGTGACAAGGAAATAAAATTCTGTGATAACGGAAGCTACGAAGCCAATGCGAGCATGTGCTTGATGACCAATCAATCCGATTCAACCACCTACGGAACATACGATACATCAACAGAAACCTTTTCACCTGAAAACTGCATGATCATGGCTCCCATGGCCTATCGCTATTCAGTAAGCGGAGATACACTGATTTTGAGTTACCCGTGCATTGAAGCATGTCAACAAAAATACCTTCGTCAATAATCAATCACACAATTCCAACTATTATGAAAGTTATACCCTTTATTATCATACTCGCTGCAGGAATTGCAGGTCTATATTTTTCTCATCCAGCGGATGTTGGAGTCAATCCTGTTCTGGGAGACAAAAGTTATGAAGAACTGTATGGAGAATCGGTTCCCTCCGACTTGGATGAACAAACCCGCATTCGCATTCATTTGGCATACGTAGAGAAAGTACTTCGCAAAAAAGATACGCGTCATCTATCACCTGCTCTTCAGGAAAAGCGAGCACAAGCCATCTCTTTGCTCCATACCTATTGGCAAAATGGAGAATTCCCATCCAATTACGATTATCCAGATGAGCGCAAACCCTGTTTTCGAGACAAACATGACCAAATATGTGCAGTTGGGTTCCTCGTTCAACAAACGGGTAACGAAGCACTGGTTCAAGAGATTGAATCGACCGAGAACTATGCGACCATCTACGAGATGACGAATCCAAAGCTTATTGAATGGGTGAATCAAAGTGGCTTGACACTAGAAGAGTGCGCCATGATCCAACCCACGTATAGCACGCCGATTGAATCGGATCCAGACTACGTTCCAACGGGTTATGCCATTTCTTCCTCCGTACTAAGTGGTGTTAGTCTTTCCACGTCACTGATCAATTTGAAACAACTTCAAACTCCGCAAAAACACGGATGGATTATGCCTTCCATTGGAATTGCATCAGGAGTCAGTCAAACCCTAATCGGTTCCCTCAACTATAATCGACAGTTTCCCGCAAATGGCTGGATTGGAATGTATCCAGAACCCCACAAGCGTCATCAGAATTTATCCTTATTCAATATAGCCTTTGGAACTTTTACTACGGCCATCAACACCTACGCACTCGTAAAACAGGTGAACCACCGAAAAAAGCGAAGTGACATCAGTTTCAATTTATATGGATTTCAGTCTCCTACAAACGAAGTAAATGTCGGTTTCCGACTCACTAAACAATTTTAATATGAACACAAAACACATCCTTTCATTCCTATTTGCAAGCACTCTATTGCTTTCATCCTGCGGAAAGATTTCACGAAAAGCAGAGATCAATCGCGACTGTACCGGAACCTACCTCACCTTCAATAACAAAGATTATTTTGTGTGCAATCCTTCCATGATCAGTTCTTATGCTGAAGGAAGTGAAATTGAGGTCAAGTACGATAAAATCGATGAATGCGCAAGCGATCCGGATCAGGCAATTTGTGAGCTGTATCACAAAAACTATGGAATCATTGAGATCAAAGAAATAAAGTAAGGATTGTTGTAATTTAGAACAGCAGAAAAACCATTTCTATCCGCGTGATTAAACGGACATATCGACATTTTTCGGATCAAGAACTTGTTTCAGCGTGCCTCAAGAAGGAACGGAAAGCCTACAAGGAATTGTATGATCGATTTTCTCCTCTCATGAAGGGTGTATGCATCAGGTATGCGAATTCGGAGATTGAAGCAGATGACATTCTTCAGGAAAGTTTCATTAAAGTATTCAAACATCTGAACCAGTACACGGATGAAGGAAAATTGGGCGGATGGATTAAACGAATAACCGTAAATACGGCGATTGAGTTCTATCGAAAGCGAGCCGTTTACGAAAAACACATGAACGATCTTGCTCTGGAGGCGGAATCAGGAAAGACCTCGGAATTATTTCAAACGGTGGATCTTGATTTACTTCGACAAGAAATACAACAACTTCCTGACGGCTTTCGCGTGGTCTTCAACTTATATGCGATTGAAGGATTTACGCACAAAGAAATCAGTGAAAAGCTTTCCATTTCGATTGGAACC
>JBFHGY010000635.1:0-2471 GCA_041582905.1 Crocinitomicaceae bacterium
GAATTTGGCAATACGTTCGTTACGCACAAGGTATCTCGAATTACGAAAAAGCGAATTCCAACACCGCCAAATTTCCCTTCAATTTGCTCGTTGATTGCTTTCAAATCACGTGCAGGAATGTAATTGCTGTGTGGATCGAGGTTATGCAACATCTCTCCAATCGTTTTCTCGAATAATGCTTCCGCGTCTACGTCATCCACATAACGTCGATCTAACACATGAATGATGTCTTGCAATTTTCGGTAGTCGGTTTCACCGTGAGAGTATTGTACCTCTTTTCCAGGTGACAAATACATACCGAGCAAAATACCTCCTCCTGCGATCAATGACATCACAAACGGGAGGATGAACGCCATACTTTTTTTATTCTCCATCAAAAGGTTTTTCTATTTGAACTATTTCTACGCCAGCTTCCTTCAAAAAATTGATGCCACTTTGATCCTTGTATCCCCCCATGTACACAACGCGCTCAATTCCTGCCTGTAACACGAGCTTGCTGCAATCTTTACAGGGAGAAAGGGTAAGGTAAAGCGTTGCTCCCTGACAATTGTGGGTAGATCGCGCGACCTTCAAAATGGCATTTGCTTCGGCGTGCAAAACATACCAATGCGTATCGCCTTGATCATTCTCGCAGCAGTTATCGAAACCACTTGGCGTTCCGTTATAACCATCAGAAATGATCATTCCATCTTTTACAATAATCGCGCCTACCTGTTTACGCTGGCAATGCGACAATTCTGACCATGTTTTTGCCATCCGAAGATAGGCTTTGTCGTATCGAAGTTGTTTGGCTTGTTCTTTCATATCTCAATGAATTCATAAAATTAACATTAATCCAAGGGATACGGACAACTTAACAATTTTTAAAGCAGTGCTTTCATCGTCATGATCTCTGATCGAGTTTCTTTAACTTTGATTCAAACCGATTCATGTATGCGCATTTCTGTCCTGATCTTTTTTCTGAGTTTTTTAGTGATCACTCCCGTTTTTGGACAAAAGACGGATTCATTAAAGTTGGCAGAAGCATTTACGAAAGCGCTGACATCACCAGATGAAAAGGAAAGCTACTTAAAGGAAGCTCTGGCACTCAAACAGAAACGAAACACGAAGTATCTGGATGAAGTCTATGCGTATTTGAATGCACGATACTTATTCTTTTCTGGTGAATTAGATGAAGCAGAAGAGGTGGTTAATGAACAGCTGAAGTCGAACCCTAAAATGGAAGGGAAGGCAAAATTCCATAACATTTTAGGTACGATTAACACGATGCGGCAAGATTACAAAACAGCTATTTCGTGGTACGAAGAAGCCATCAATGATTTTGAGCAAGAAGGAAATAAGAAGGGGGGGGCATTGGTGAAAGTGAACATTGCCAATATCTTTTTTAGCCTTTCTGATTTCGAGTCGGCGTATAAATACATCAATGAAGCGTACACGGGAATCAAACCATATCGTGATACAATGAATGAAATCAGCGCTTTGGGGATTCTGAGTATTTCGGAAGCAAAGACGCAGCGCTATGAATCCGCAGATACCCATGCAAAGCGTGCGCTAGGTTTATCGAAAAAAGTAGACAATAAGAATGGAGTTGCGCTGGCGTATTTGGCTCTAGGAGAAATTGCATTGTCTGAGAAGAGATATGAAGCCGCCGTGGAACATTACCGAAAAACAGACAGCGTTGCTTTGCTAACACGAAATGTAAACTTCGCGCACCTAGCTCATGTTGGCCTGTTGAGCACTTACACCTTATTACATGACCATCAACATGCGAGAGAGGTGGGGGAAATGGCACTCGATGAGTTGGCTATGGTTCCGAACAAAACAACGGAATATGTCATTCGGAGAAATCTGGCTGAAGCATACGCAGGAATAGGAGAGTACAAAAAGGCATTTCAATTTCAATATACAGCGGATTCAATCTACAAGGTTACCTCATCCATGAAAAACAAGGAGTATATCAATGAGTTACTCATTCGCCATGATACGCAGCGAAAGGAAAGCCAGCTGAAGATTGAACAGAATGAAAACTTGATCAAAGAAGAACGGCTGAAACAACAGGGCTGGATTGTATTTGCACTGGCACTCGTGCTATTGATTGCGATTTTGGTGTTTGTTGGATATCGAAGAAATCAGCGGAATCAATTAAAACAGTTGAAGGCGGAGCAAGAAAATGAATTGATGCGTGCGCTGATTGATGGTGAAGAGAAAGAGAGAGAACGCGTGGCCAATGAATTGCATGATGGATTGGCGTCTGACCTTACGGGAATTAAAATGGTGTTGAGCCAAACCACGCCAGACTTGCCGGACGGAGTGTTGAATGCCTTGTCACGAGTGCATGAGCAAACCCGACGCATTTCTCACAATCTTTCACCTCTCAATTTGGAGAAATTAGGTCTGGTCAGTGCGCTGAAAAACTTCACACAAGAGAATTCAACCGAACAAGTGAAAATTCATTTTTATGCGTCGAAGGA
>JBFHGY010000636.1:0-2465 GCA_041582905.1 Crocinitomicaceae bacterium
AAATAATCCGTTGGGTCGATTCGTTCCTGAAGATCTTGCGGAAATTTGGAGGTATTAAACGGGTGTTTGTTTGTGGAAAGCGTCACGTATTTCACGTCGATGTTTGCATGAAGCAAGCACTGAAGAAACTGCTGACTGGCAAAACAACCACCGTCTACAGCTGGATAAATAGGTTTCGATGTAAAGAACAAAATTCTCATCGTCTTTTCAATCGAATGAATTTTTTCCAGGCTTCTTTACTGAATACAGGGGAGTCATTGGCAGCTGAATGCATCAACCACATGGCTACAGGAGCGAGTACCATGGAAGAGAACCACATTCCTAAGAAAGGGGAGATGGTACCTGATTTTGCCAATCCGTCTCCGATCGTCATTAATACGAAATACACCATAAACAGAAGAGCGGCAATTACTACGGGAGCTCCAAATCCTCCCTTTCGCACAATGGCTCCAAGCGGAGCTCCAACGAAGAAGAGAACAATAATGGCAATGGTCAATGAAAATTTCCGGTGGAATTCGATCAGGTATTTGTTCATATCCATTTCCATGGTTTCCAAAAAGCGTTCTTGACCATCAAGATTGGATGTTTTGCTTCGAATGCGTGATTGCGCCAAGCTAATCGCAGCTTTTTTCTGTCCAACCGTTAATTGATCAAACGCAAGAACGGTATCTACTGGTTCTACTATTTGTGGGTCTCGTTCCTCTGAAACAATCGAATTTGCTTCGTAGTTTTTCGCTATGAAATAAGGTTGATCTGCTTTTAGGTTCTTGAGGAAATTCTGAACAATTCCATTGGCATTCTTTTGAATAGAATCCAGCGTATAATTGATTTGGAAGACATTCAGCATTTCATGCTTGTCTTTGAACATGTCTTCATCTGAGCGGTCAAGGTTGAAGCCACTCAAGTCGATTTTGTAGGTGGCATGATCAAACGTCGATCTACGACTTGGACGTGTATTTCCAACGCCGTGTTCTTTTCCGTCAGGAGTAAAGTTCGGAGCTACAGGAGAAAGCTCTTCCATCACGTATCCATTTTCCAACTCAAAAAAGAGGTACTTTCCGTTTTCAGATTTGTACACGTTTCCTTCTTTGGCGCGAACGGACTTAATCACTACCTGATCGGTATGATCGTGAATTAAAATTCCTTTGAATGTGTTATCATTTCCTTCATCAATTTTGATGGCATATCCATCCAGTTCGTTGCTATACGTTCCTGGAGTTAAGATGGATGAGATCTTTGTTTGCTGAATATCAAAAATCAACGAGTGCCACTTTAGGTTTGCAACGGGAATCACATAATTCGCAAAGTAAAAGGTACTGATCGCAATAATGAGCACGATTCCTGTCAGTGGTCGCAAAATTCGATAGAGCGACAGTCCACTCGATTTGAGTGCTGTCAATTCGTTGTTTTCTGCCAAATTTCCGAGCGTCATAATCGACGAAAGTAGGATGGCAAGAGGAAGTGCTAACGGAATCAAACTAGCGGATACGTAGAACAACAACTCCAAAATCACGGACACGGAGAGTCCTTTTCCCATCAAATCATCAATGTACTTCCAGAAGAATTGCATGATGAGAATGAACATGGAAATAGCAAAGGTGACCAAAAATGGCCCCGTAAATGAACGAATACTAAAATAGTAGAGACGTTTCAAATTTCCCGTTTTGAATTACTGAGATAACGCAGTAAGGAAGAAAGTATTTTATGCGCCCAATTTGCGCTTCAATTGATTAATTTGCTCTTCCCAAAGGAAACGTGATTCTTCCAATTCGTCTGGCTCAGCAAATGAAGTCAAGGTCAAAATAACAGATTTTGTCATAGGATCTTTCTCGTAACGAAGTTCGAAGTAGGTATCCAAATCTTCTTCTTCGTCTTCCAACCACTGCCAACGAACACGCACATTGTTTTTCTTCGTAATCAGTCGCGCTTGCTCTTCGCTGCCGTCCCAGATAAATGTGTAAATGTCGTCTTTAATGTTCACGTCATCAGCAAACCACTCGCTCAATCCACTTGGAGTACTCACCATGTTGTCTAACGACTTGATTGACGTTTTCAACAAGAAATCCATTTCATATTTTTCTTTCTCTGCCATTTGTAGTTATTAATTCTGATTAACTTCGTGTTTGAAATCCGCCAATATACACATTCTTTTCCAATGGCTTTAAGGCATTCATTCGAAAAATCAGGCAACTTTTTATTTAAGCATCGTGGACAGATTCCGCTGATTCTCTTTGCAATAGCTGTGCCAGCTATCTTTTTGACGAATAATGACTATTTCATGAAGTCTGAAATGGCCTACTGGATTTTGTTGTCGGGAAGTGTTTTGTTAACATTTTTTGGGCAAGTGATTCGATCCATTGCGATTGCGAAAAGTGCGAAACAGACATCAGGAAGGAATACGTGGGGGCACGAAGCAAAAGCGTTAAATCAAACGGGTATTTATTCCACTGTGCGGCATCCGCTGT
>JBFHGY010000637.1:0-2436 GCA_041582905.1 Crocinitomicaceae bacterium
ATTAAGTCTTGTGGAACTTTTACGTCAGCAGAATAAGTAATTCGATTGGTTGGAGAATCTTGAAGAGGAATCCATGAACGGGTCAAAATCGCTTGACCTTGCGTGTACATGAATGGATGTTTTTTTCCTGTAGTCAAAATTGGATCGAGCCAATCAAGTGCTTCCGTTTCCTCCGTTGTACTGTAATAAATGTTGATGTACTTCGTGTTCGGTTTGATTTTCACCTTGAGCGGACGCCCTAAAATCTCATCCTCATCTCCAATTTCGAAATCCGTTCCAATTTCGTCGTCTTTACCAATTGTTACCTTTTGAATGTCGAGTGCCTTGATATCGAAAATCGCAGTCGTAGTCTCATGTTCAGACATTTCATGTCGAGCAACTCCTTCAATCTTCTTTCCTTCGAAATCAATTTCGAGATCTAAGTGAAGGTGTTTTGTTCGAACCTCACCAATATTTGCATACGAATGGACATCTGTTACGGCTTTAAAACCGTCCTTTTCATTGTCCTCGCTTTCAGAATTACTACAACTTCCAATCGTTAAAAAAAGGATTGAAAAAAGAAAAAAATGTAATTTACCCATACCTCCTCACTCAAATCTAGGGAGGCAAATATAGTTGTTTCTGTAAGAAGATTTTTTCGTTCCCGATGAATTTTCGACCAACCTTGGTTGATACTCGATAGAAATCGATAAATGTAAATTCGCTTGCGTTAACTATTTTTACTATTTTCACCCACCAAATATTAGTTCTATGAGTGATAACATAATCGATAATATTCCAGAGCAAGAAAACAGCAGTTTAGCTGCTACCAAGACTGTTTTTGGTCACCCAGTTGGATTGTTTGTCTTGTTCTTTACAGAAATGTGGGAACGCTTTTCTTACTACGGGATGAGAGCATTGTTGGTGCTTTATTTAACAAGTGAGATTACTTCGGAGAATCCAGGTCTTGGATGGTCAACAAAAGAAGCAAGTTCTCTTTATGGTTGGTATACAATGTTAGTCTATATTACTCCTATTATTGGAGGGATCATTGCGGATAAATTATTTGGTTTCCGAAAAGCGATCACAACTGGAGCTATTTTGATGTCATTGGGGCACTTTGCATTAGCATTTGAACCAATGCCAGCTTTCTACCTAGGTTTGGCATTATTGATTATCGGAAATGGTTTCTTTAAACCAAATATTTCATCCATGGTTGGTCAATTGTATCCTGAAGGAAGTACAAAAAAGGATTCTGGTTATACTATTTTCTATCAAGGAATTAACGTTGGGGCATTTCTAGGATCAATTTTGTGCGGTTATTTGGGAGAAACAATTGGATGGCACTACGGATTTGGTTTGGCTGGAATCTTCATGGTGATTGGAATGATTCAGTTCCAGTTGTCTCAAAAGATGTTTGGTAAAATCGGATTGCCGCCGAAAATCTCTGGAGATAAAGAGTTCGGGAATTTGGATGATAATCAAGATTTAATTGATTCGATTGAAGAGTCGAAAAGCAAAGGTCTTACGAAGAAAGAACGAGATCGTTTGATTGTTGTCGGAGTATTGGCGTTTTTCTCCATTTTCTTCTGGGCAGCGTTTGAGCAAGCCGGTACGAGTATGACGATTGCTGCAGATGATTTTACGGATCGTACTTTGACTGGAAGCGGGGCCACAATATTTAAAGTGATTAGTTCACTTATTTCCTTTCTGCCTGTGATAATTCTTCTGGTTCTTTTCATTGGAACAGCAAAGACACTTGGAAAAGGATTTGCAGCAGGAATGAGTTTTATGGCGTTGAGTATTCTTATTTTGACAGGAATCACTGGCTATATGGTGTATTCTCAATTTAATTCATCAGGAACTGAAGTGCCTACGACATGGTTTCAGAGTTTAAATGCACTTTTCATATTTACCCTAGCGCCGCTCTTCTCCTTTATTTGGGCAGCTTTGGCGAAAACGAAAATTAATCCAAATGGACCTCAAAAATTTGCAATTGGATTGTTGTTACTTGGTATTGGATTCATTCCGTTGGTTTCAGGATATGCTGGCTTAACAGATGCGAACGGTCCAAAAGTGAGTATGATCTTCCTAGTGTTTGCGTATTTATTGCATACAATGGGTGAACTGTCATTGTCTCCTGTGGGGTTGTCTTACGTGAGTAAGCTTTCTCCAGCAAGACTCGTTGGAGTGATGTTTGGAATTTGGTTCTTTGCATCAGCAATGGGGAATATGGCAGCAGGATCGATCGCAGGATTCATGGAAGAAATTGCTGCGAAATCATCACTTTCAGAATTCTTCTCAATTCTTGTTTATGTTCCAATTGGAGCGGGAATATTGCTATTCGCATTGAGTTTCCCATTGAAGAAGTTAATGCACGGAGTTAAATAAAAAGTAAATCAATTATTATGTCAAATCAGACTTCAGACATGTTCAAGTCATCTGTACTTGGTCACC
>JBFHGY010000638.1:0-2425 GCA_041582905.1 Crocinitomicaceae bacterium
ATGAAGATGATACGCACAACTCAAAAGTAGTGTTCTCAGCTTCAGGTTCGGATGTCGACGACGAAGACGAAGAAGAATCGGACGATAGCGAAAGCGAAGTAGAAGACGAATTCGACGCAGAATAAAACAATTGCCATGAGCAACCCACTTGAACAATACAGAGATAGTCATCACGAGTTTCAGCAAGATGCTTCGATCAACTTGAGTGAGGATCCATTCAAGTTGTTTGAGGATTGGTTTGCCGCAGCGGATCAACAGGGAGAACTGGAAGCAAATGCTTTTGTGTTGGGAACAACTTCGAAAGAACTACAATCGAGTTTGAGAATTGTTTACCTGAAAGAATTGTTGGAGAAGCAGTTTATATTCTATACGAATTATAATAGCCAGAAAGGAAAGGAAATTGCAGCGAACCCAAAGGTGTCGATGTTGTTTTTCTACCCAAAAATGTCAAGACAAATTCGAATAGAAGGGATTTGCTCCAAAGTGAACGAGTCCATGAGTGACGATTACTTTAATTCACGTCCACGAGGGAGTAAAATTGGAGCATGGGCGTCGCATCAAAGTGATGAACTTGCGGATGCTTCTGAGATTGAACAGCGCGTGAAAGAACTCGAAGAACGTTTCCCAAATGAAGTTCCTCGTCCTGAGCACTGGGGAGGATATCAAATCGAACCGACACATTTTGAATTTTGGGTGGGTAAAAAATCACGCTTACACGAACGAATTGTCTTTGATAAAGAAGGAGACAATTGGAGAATGTACCGAAAGAATCCATAAAGAATGATCGAACTCGATCCTGTTATTTTTGAACTCTCGAATGGGATAAAAGTTGTTTATCTCCGTCGCGAAGCACATGTGGCACACTTGGGTGTGATGATTCATGCTGGATCTCGTTTTGAACGTCCAGATGAGCAAGGATTGGCCCATTTTATCGAGCATTGTATTTTCAAAGGAACCGAAAAACGTACGGCATTCGATGTGTTTTCCGATCTCGATCGAGTAGGTGGTGAACTAAATGCATACACCAATAAGGAAGAAATTGCCGTTCACGCGTCCTTCCGAAAAGAGCATTTTTTCATTGCTGCGGAGCTCATTGGAGATATTGTTCAAAATGCAACCTTCCCTGAAGAGGAGTTGCAGAAAGAGAAAGAAGTAATTCTGGATGAAATTCGCTCTTATCTCGATAATCCATCGGAGCGCATTCACGATGAATTTGAAGCACATTTGTACGAAGGGCATTCGTTGGGATACAATATTCTCGGAACGAAGAAATCAGTAAAAGGATTCGAGCGAGAAGATATACTTAAGTACATCGATCGTTTGTTTACACCGAAGAATATGGTGCTTTCCTTTGTGGGAGATGTACCTGAAATGTCGGTTCGTACGATTTTGGAAGAGGAATTCGGTTCCATTCAAGGCGAAGGAAAACCTCATGTTGAACCACCACTGGTTTCCATTCCACCGTTTCAGATTCGAGAGAAAAAGGCCAATTACCAAATTCACACCTTAGTGGGTGGTTTGGCGCCTTCATACAATGAAGACAATCGACGCGCGATGACCTTATTAACGAATTTATTAGGAGGTCCTGCACTGAATTCGCGTTTGATTCTCTCCATTCGGGAGAAATACGGGTATGCGTATAACGTCGAAGCCAATTATACACCTTATTCCGATACCGGATATTGGAACATTTACCTGGGAACGGACAAAAAGTATTTGAAGAAATCAATCAAGCTCATACGGAAGGAGTTAGATAAATTGATAGATGAGCCGCTTTCACATATTGAGTTGGAAGAAGCGAAAGAGCAATTGAAGGGGCACCTCGCTTTGTCACTGGATAGCAATTTGGAGTTGATGTTTAGCTTCGCCAAAAGTGTCCTCATCTTTGGTAAAGTCGATTCAATGCAAGAAATCTACGAAGAACTCGATAAGATTACGGTTGAAGACGTCCAGAACGTGGCAAAAACCTACTTCGGAGCCGATCAATTGAGCGAGTTAGTGTTTGATTTTTAGATCCCTAATCAATTTATCTGCCGAGTCATTCTTTCAATCCTTCAATCTTGTCACTTTTTAATGAAAAGCAAGCCAGTAATGGAAGTCTAGGAAGTGCTCTAACAACCTAGCAATGACAAGAAACGCAATCATTACGAAGCTGGACGCTACATATTTCTTCTTCCAGAATAAAAACAAAGAAGGAATTACACCTCCGAACTGGACCACAGCAAAATTGATCAGTGCACTGTGAACAAAATAGGGAGTGAATACTGGTAGCCAAGGAGATTCTGGGTTGTTTACATCATAGTTGATGACGAAAAAAGTGTAAAGAACAATCAGAACAGATTCAGCAAAGAGTGCAATGCTCAAAGTCTTGAAAGACCCATTTAGTTCATTTGTGGATGCATTGTTTTCTATTTGGTCTAATAAT
>JBFHGY010000639.1:0-2424 GCA_041582905.1 Crocinitomicaceae bacterium
GTTTTCTTCCCCCATGTTACCCGTGTAACATCCATTCCAACGGAAAGTACTAACTTTACGGTGTGAGACAATTTCAATTCATAGTGCAGTCGTTCGCAATATTGGTATTGCTCATACATTCTATTGTCCCTCATCAACATCACGCTGAGTTATCCGACACAGAGCATCAGAAGCAGCATGTAGAGGCGAGTAGTATACTTGATTATATCGCTCTTTCCTTTCATTTTGATCATCCAGATGGTCAGTTGGAAGAATACACAGTGGCGCAAGGTGATGTACATGAGGTAGATCAATTTATCCAATTAGGAGACCTTCCCAGCGCAGTTGTAGAGGCAGTATTCCATGTTGAAAAGGAATCGGGAAATCAATTTTATGCCTACCAGACCGAGCGTCAAAACGTTTCGGCTTCTGCCCACTCTCTCAGGGGACCTCCAAGCTTATCATAACATCACGAATGAGTAAGTGATACTGGAAATACATGCTATTTCGGGTGTCCTTGAATGTATTTCAATCAATTGTTATGATAGAGAATATTATCCGTTTTTCGGTAAAGAATAAATTAATAGTCGGGTTGTTTGTATTGGCACTCATTGGAATGGGCCTCTATTCCATGTCGAAACTTCCCGTTGATGCCGTTCCTGACATCACAAATAATCAGGTTCAAATTGTGACGTCTAGCCCTTCACTGGCGCCACAAGAAGTGGAACAATTAATCACTTATCCAGTAGAAAAATCGGTTGCAAACATTCCAGGAGTGGAAGAAGTTCGATCGATTTCACGCTTTGGATTGTCCATCGTAACGGTGGTGTTTGAGGAGGATGTTCCCATAATGAAGGCGCGCCAATTCGTGGGTGAACAACTGGCCATCGCTCAGCAGCAAATTCCAGAATCGTTGGGAAGTTGTGAGATGATGCCCATCACCACCGGTTTGGGTGAAATCTACCAATATACCTTGGAAGTAGATTCAGCGTATCGCGACCAATACTACCCAATGGAGTTGAGAACGATTCAAGATTGGATTGTTAAACGTCAAATGGCGGGAATCGAAGGAATCATTGAGATTAGCAGCTTCGGTGGATACATGAAGCAATACGAAGTATCCGTGAATCCGCTTTTGTTGCAAACCCATGGACTCACCATCACGGATGTGTTTAATGCGTTGAGCGTTAACAATAAAAACACGGGAGGAAGCTATATCGAAAAAGGGAAGAATGCCTACTATATTCGAACGGAAGGCTTGCTCGAAACCCAAAAAGACATAGAAAATATCGCGGTGGCGTCCAAAGAGAATGGAACGCCGATTTTCATCCGCAATATTGGTTCGGTGAAGCTAGGTTCGCCAAAGCGTTTTGGTGCGATGACTATGGACGGAAAAGGTGAGGTAGTCGGAGGTATTACCTTAATGTTGAAAGGTGCCAACTCTTCGGAAGCGATCCAAAATGTGCACGATCGAGTAGAGCAAATTCAGAAGTCACTGCCGCCAGGAGTGAAAATTGCTCCGTATTTGGATCGCTCTGTTTTGGTCGGAAAAGCGATCAACACGGTGAGTAAAAACTTGATCGAAGGTGGACTCATCGTCATTTTCGTGCTGATTCTTTTACTCGGAAATTGGCGAGCAGGATTAATCGTCGCTTCCATTATTCCTCTGTCGTTGCTTTTTGCATTCATTCTGATGAATATGTTCGGCGTTTCTGCGAACCTCATGTCTTTGGGAGCGATTGACTTTGGAATTGTGGTCGATGGAGCCGTGATCATTGTGGAAGGAGTCCTTCACCTTGTGTATGCGCGATACATCGGGAAGCGTCTTTCGCAAAAGGAAATGGACGAGGTAATTGTCGGGACGTCATCGAGCATAATTGGCTCGGCGGCATTTGGGGTGTTGATCATCATTGTGGTGTTTGTTCCGATTATGACCTTGACAGGAATTGAAGGCAAAATGTTTACGCCAATGGCAAAAACGGTCAGCTTCGCGATTTTGGGAGCACTTATCTTGTCTATTACATACGTCCCTATGATGAGTGCTTTAATCTTGAAGAAGAACATCAAAGAGCACCGGTCGTTCGCCGATAAAATAATGGGGAAACTACGATCGATTTATACGCCAATTTTAACCAAAATGATTCAGGTTCCGTATACGCTGATCGGTGTTTCATTCGCTTTGTTAATTGGTGCGGTTTTGCTCTTTGGAAGGATGGGAGGGGAGTTTATTCCCACCTTAAATGAAGGGGATTTGGCGATGCAAGCCACCATTCAACCTGGGAGTTCCCTCTCGCAGATGATTGCTACTACAACAGAAGCAGAAACGGTGCTCAAGAAAAACTTTCCTGAAGTGAAACACGTTGTTTCGAAAATCGGAACGGCTGAGGTTCCAACGGATCCAATGGCAGTGGAAGATGCCGATGTTATGATCCTTCTGAAGGACAA
>JBFHGY010000640.1:0-2417 GCA_041582905.1 Crocinitomicaceae bacterium
AGCATGCGATATCTTAATTCTATTGCTTCTTTCGCCAACTGCTTTGTTGCAGCATCCTTAAAAACAGGTTCCGAAGCCACTTCTTCCTGAGCGTGAGGTCTAAAAATGGGCTGAAACACACCATATTGCAACCAACGAACGTACAATTCAGGATCATCATTTGCCCCAGCAAAGCCACCTAAATCAGAGTGCATAAACGGAACTCCTTGCATTCCCATTTGCAAAGCAATTTCCGGTTGAGATCGCAGTCCTCCCCATGTTCGATTCACGTCACCCGACCAAGGAATCATTCCAAATCGTTGAGAACCTGACGAACCTGATCGCATCAAAATAAAGGGTTGCTCATTGGGATACGACTTCTTCAAATTCTCATACAAGAGTTGCGCCCATTTGTGTCCATAAATATTGTGTACCTCTCTCGCCGTTCCCGTTGCATGCAGCATCTCATCGGGATGTACCTCTGGTTCTCCCAAGTCCCCCCAGAAACCATCTACGCCCATTTCTTTCAGTTCACGGTAGCGATTCCAGAACCAATCTCCTGCTTTCGGATCAAATACATCAATCAACCCTGTATTTCCAAAATAGAAATCGTACGTCACTACTTTTCCTGAGGAATCTTTCGCCAGCACATCGTTTTCGAGCGCCTCTTCCCATCGATTTGACGACGTTAAAATGAAGGGTTCTGTGACCAAAACTGTTTTTATCTGCTGATCGTGTAATTGATCGATCATCCCTTTGGGATCAGGAAAAGAATCCGCGTAAAAAGCCAAGTTCCCCATCGTTCCTTGAATGGTTTCCCCGAACCAATACAAATCAAGCACCACTGCATCCAATGGAATTGAATCCTCCTTGAATTTCGCTACCAGTTCCTCCACTTCTTGTTGCGAATGATATCCAAAGCGACTTGCGAAATTACCCAAAGCCCAAATAGGTAGTTTGGGTTGACGCCCCGATAAAAGCGTCCAATTTTGAAGAACTTCACCCCAATTCTCTCCCGTCACCACTTGATAGCTCTTTCGAGCACTTATTGTGCTATATGTCACTTCATTTACCCCGGCACTATCGAGGTCGAGCCAGCCTGTTCCTGGAGCATCGAAATGAACGGCATATCCTTTTGAAGAAAGAAACATCGGAATGCAGTAATTCATCAACGGAGCATGCGTTTCGTAGCCGTAGTGCGCGCGGTTATACAGTTCAAGTTTATTCCCACGACGATTCATTCCCAGCGCTCGAACACCACCTCCGTACAGCGCTTCGTTTTCTGAAATGCCCATGGTTAACTCATATCCATTCTGACCATCCACCAAAGCATTCTGATGAACCAGCGGCTCATTTTGATAGAAGTAATGAATTTTGAAAGGAACAGAATCCAATGAAAACGAAATCGCATTTTCTGATTGAGCCAAGCGGTAGTTTAACGCTCCCGACTGCTTACTTTTTTCTTGAACGATTGATTCATTTAAAGGTGTGGCAATAATAGCATGTGATGGTTGAACATCCGTTTCGTTGTTGGCAAGAAAAGAAGTTTCGAGTGCACCACTTGAGTAATATTGAATGGTATACGTCCCCTTGTTTGTTTCAACCGATACCGTATTCTGTTGAATTTCTGATTTCAGCAGCATTTCCTCCTGCGCAAATCCAAAAAATGACGAACAAAGAACTATGCCAACAATCCACTTCATTTCTCTTCTATTTTAATTCAAACACGTATGCCTGCTTCCCTTCGGCTGTGAATACTTCCGATTTCAGATCAATTTGCTTCCCTGACAATACACACGTTCCAGACCTTCGATCCTTCAGCATTTCTGAGAAACGTTCCCATTTTAGTTCTTGGTCTTCGTTCGAATTATTGAGAATCACCATCACCTTTTCCGAGTCGTTGTATCTAAAATAGACGTATACGTTGTTTTCGGGAAGGAAATGCATCGTTTTTCCAGAGTGAATCACGTCAGCATTCTTTCTCCAATTCAACAACTGCTTGGTGAAAGCATGATAACTTTCTTGCGATTCTGTTCGGGATGATGCTTCAAAGGCATTGATTTCATCGCCTTTCCATCCTCCAGGGAAATCCCTTCGGATGTCTCCATCACCTTGTCCTTTATCACCTTTCATTCCCACTTCACTTCCATAATAGATCTGAGGAATTCCACGAACCGTGTTGATTAAGGTCATTCCCAACTTGTAATCGTCCAGATTTTCATACAATTGATTGAATCGTTGCGTATCGTGATTTTCCAAAAACACCAAAATATTGTTCGGATCAGCGTACAGAAAATCGTTGACAAAGTTCTCGTAGACTTTGATCATTCCATCGAACCAATTCGGATCTGTTTCTCTGAACACCGTTCCAATCGCATCGTGAAGGGTAAAATCCATCACAGACGGACAATGCGAGTTGAAGCTTTGCAATTTACCAA
>JBFHGY010000641.1:0-2417 GCA_041582905.1 Crocinitomicaceae bacterium
CATTGGCACAGACAATGCTCCCCATGCTGCAGACTCTTTTAAGAAGATGATAGAAACTAAAGCCAAAATGATAATGTGTCCCGCTGTAATGTTAGCGAACAAACGAATCATCAAGGCAAAAGGCTTTGTAAAGATCCCAACGATTTCAATTGGAATCATAATTGGCAACAACGCTTTCGGTACTCCAGGAGTAGCAAAAATGTGTCCCCAGTAATTTTTATTTCCTGAGAAGATAGTAATCAACAAGGTACAAATCGCTAGGAAGAACGTCACAGCGATGTTTCCAGTCAAGTTCGCTCCTAAAATTGGAATCAATCCCAACATGTTCGAGAACCAGATAAAGAAGAAAATCGTCAATAGGTAAGGAAGGTACTTTTTGTATTTTTCTCCTTCGATGTTTGGTTTCGCGATATCATCACGTACAAACAAGATAATTGGCTCCATGAACTTAGCCACACCTTTAGGTGCTACCGCTCCGTTCTTTTTGTAGTACTTCGCTACTGAGAACATCACCAAAATCAACAAAAGGAATACCATAAACAAAGACACAACGTTCTTTGTAATGGAAAAATCAAGAACACTTGCTTCACTCGTCGGATGACCGTCTTCTAAATGCAACTGCCCGTTTTCATCCAACTTATAGATGGTTTCGTGCATCATTGCATACCCTTCAGCTGGACCTTCTCCAACAACGTACTCATGATCTCCATGACCTTTTGTTTCTCCATGATAGAAATGAGATGAAGAGAACACTTTCAATCCACCATCAATCAAAACGATAGGAAGGTAAACTGACGTCCCTCCATGAGATGGCCCCCAAAGGTGCCATTCGTGGGCATCACCGATGTGGTGCATGATCATTTCACTTACATTAAACTCTCTTTTCTCTTCCTCAACCTGCTCCTCATGAAGCGTTGCATTATGCTGGTCAGAAGACGCGTAAGTAAAAACAGTTGTAAACGTTAGAACTGCTAAAACGAAGATTTTCTTTAATCCACTTAACATTGCCATATCTCTATCTCGTTAAAGGGCTTCAAATTTTGCCGCAAAGGTAGAAAACTTTTACTAGTTAAACGAAGGATATGGAACTATTACTTGGGATTATTTCAATATTTCTTCGAAATAGCCCTTATTTAACCAATTTGATTAAGAAAATTGACTGAACAATCAACAGAATAATGAAGACTGAGATGAGTTGTAAACTAATTTCTCTGAATTGCGGAACCTGAGTGTAAACAAACGCTCCCAACACAGATAAAGCCGACAACATTTGAACGGTTGTTAGGATGAGGAAGCTACCAACAAAACCTCCTTCTTCCTTTTTCTTGAGTCCGACCGAAACGATAGGAACTCCCAGTGAAAAAATGAACAATAACGCAAAATCAGAAATCAATGTGAGTCTGAAATTGAACGGAAAGACATTTAAATAGACAAGTAAGATGTGCACAACGAGCAAAAGAACAACCAGCGGCACAAAACGGGTGGTGTAAGACTTAATTTTCATCTTCTTTACTGATCTTAATAACTTCCTTGATCATAATGTACAATCCTGCCGCGACACCGAACAAAGAAAGCCCCAAGGTCCACCACGGTGTTTTTGTTTGATATTTACCATCGAGGTAATGTCCGAGATACGCAAACCCAGCAATGATGATTCCCATCTGAATTCCTACACTGGAAAAGCGGATATACTTCGACGCTCTTTGCGATTCATTCTCCTTGCTCATAGCTAGTACACGACATCTTCCTGAAGCGCGTTCTCTTTCGAATCAGCGCTTACACTTGGAGAAAAGTTGCTCATTTTACATTGACCTGAGAACTCAGCACCTTCTTCGATTTGAATTTTTGCTGTCGTGATTTCACCTGTTACACGTGCTTTTGAACGAAGAGAAAGAAGATTTTCTACTTTCAGGATTCCTTCGATGCGTCCTTCGACGTCAGCATCAGCACACATCAAGTTACCTTTGATATAACCCGATGGACCAATCACGATTTTTGCGGAGGAGGAAACATTCCCTTGGATTTCTCCATCAATACGCACGTTCGACTCGGCGATAAAATCACCTACTATTTTCGATCCTTCTACGATTACATTTAATCGATCTGGACTTTCTCCCATCGCTCCTACTTTCTTCTTCATATCTTTAATAGTATTCTTCGTAAAACAAATCGTATTCTTTCGAATCCTGTTTTTGTAATAAGATAATGAGATTTTCCTTAGTAACCATCATAATCTTCGCATTTTGTAGGTCGAGTAGGTACTTTCGGGTATTCTTAAAGGCCGTGATATAACTTCCTGCTGCCGTTTCATTTTCAAATTCATCTACGAGAACCACACTTCCTTCTCCAAAGACTTTCGACTTCAATTTGAGTCGGTCACGACTAAAGAACTCTCTATTGAAATCCGTAATTCGCGA
>JBFHGY010000642.1:0-2411 GCA_041582905.1 Crocinitomicaceae bacterium
ACAAAATCCAAAAAGAAAAAGCGATAATCATATAGTTTGAAAATCATGCGGGTGGAAATATCCAAGACAGATTCAAGCAGCTTACCCGTCGGTTCAACCATAATCGTATTCATTTCTTCTACGAGTTCGAAATACAATCCTTCTATAATGTCTTCGCGCTTTTTGAAGTGATACTGCAGGTTTCCTACACTTATTTCAAGGTTGTCGGCAATGGTTCTAAGGGAAACATTGGTCGTTCCAAACTCATTGAAAAGTTGGCGTGAACGGGATAGTATATTCTGCTTCGTTTGATTCATACTTCAAAAATAAGAAATTAGTACAAACGTACTACGTTTAGAAATTTATTAGTACAATTGTACTAAATAGTAATTAATCAAAGATGAAAATAGATATTATCGGAGGGGGAATAGGCGGTTTAACAACGGCCATTGCACTTGAGCAGAAGGGGTTTAAAATACGGGTTTTCGAACAAGCCGAGGAAATTCGTCCCGTTGGAGCAGGTATCATTTTAGCAAACAACGCCATGCAGGTGTATGAAAAATTGGGATTGAGAGAAGAAATTGAAGCAAACGGCAATCGCATTTCTTCCATGAACATCACAAAAGCGAACTTGAAACCGCTTTCAAAGGTAGATTTGTCCTACTTCGAACGAAAGCACAAGGTGAGTAATATTGCGATTCACAGAGGGAAGCTGCAAGAAATTTTGCTGAATAAATTGAAATCAACACGGGTGTTGGTGGGACATCAATTGAGTACGATTGAAAGGAACGATACTCACTACAAATTGACCTTTGAAAATGGAGAAGTTGTTCATTCAGAAGTCGTAATCGGAGCGGATGGACTAAACTCTGTTGTCCGCAATGCACTGTTTAACGAGAATGACATCCGTGACGCGAAGCAAATATGCTGGAGGGGTGTGACGGATTTCACCTTGCCGCAAGAGTTTCAACACGAGTTGAACGAAGCTTGGGGCAAAAACGATCGCTTCGGATTCGTACAGATTGCCAAAAACAAATCATACTGGTATGCGCTCAAATCGTTCGAACAACGAGCGGATGAACATTCGATCAATCATTTGCAAGAATATTTTGAGGGATACCACGAAGTGGTAAAGCAACTGATTGGAGCTACGCCAAAGAACAGAATCAATACGGCAGAAATCTCCGATCTTTCACCGACCAAAACATGGTTTCAAGCTCATGTTTGCTTGATGGGAGATGCCGCACATGCCATGACGCCCAACTTGGGACAAGGCGCTTGTCAAGCCATTGAAGATGCGTATGTTCTTTCGGAATGTTTAAGCAAGTACGAGGTAAATACGGCTTTCGAAAAATTCCAGCAGCTACGACTTCCAAAGGCACATCGCGTTGTGAAAACGAGCTGGAGCGTTGGCAAAATGTCCCACATGACTAATCCGTTCCTTATTCGTCTTCGTAATGGATTACTCCGCTTAACGCCGTCATCCGTGAGTAGAAAGCAATCAGAACACATTTTTCAACTTTCTCAGATATGATCGTTACCCTTTTATCAGTCCTTTTGTTTATTGTTTTCAGCATTCTCAGCGGTTTTCACTTTTACTGGTTGTTCGGTGGAACATACGGAGTCAGCAAAGTCATCCCAACAAAAAAAGGTGTTGTACTGAACAAACAAGCCATACCGCCTGTTGCGACCTTGGTCGTTGCGCTGGGCTTACTGTCTTTCGGAATGGTTTACGCTTTAAAAACGGAATGGATAGTCGTTTCCATTCCCGCTTGGATGGAACAAAGCGCAAGTTGGTTCATCCCTTCCATTTTCCTGCTGCGTGCGGTTGGAGATTTCAACTACGTTGGTTTTTTCAAGAAAGTGAAGGAGACAGAATTCGCCAAAGCTGATTCGAAACTCTTTTCTCCCTTGTGCTTAGGAATTGGAATCGTTGGATTTGGAATTCAGTTGTTGACGTTTTAGATCTGGGTTCTAAACGGTAACTGGGGCTTCGGCTCCGCTCAGCCGCCGATCAAAGTGATGGGGGCTGAGCGGAGTCGAAGCCCCGAATGTCTGAAGCCCATCCATATCTCAAAAAGTGCTATTTTCGACCATAATCAACAAGAAAAACAGATTTCGTTCAGAATTTCATGCTTATCTCATCGTACATAGCGATACTCGTTTCCATCATCGTGCTGTTATTCACGATTAAGTTGAATGGCAAAAAGAAATGGGTTTTCGGAGTTTTGTCCTTGTCGCTTATTGTCATAATTGGTGCCGGTATTTACGACTACTTCAGAACTCCTGACAGCTATTACAAGGAAGAATATAGGAAAGTCACACAAATGGAATTTCCAAAAGACGGAGACATTATCTACGCAACAAATGCACCGTGGTTTTCATTTAATGGTGATCATACGTCAGCATTTTTAGTTGAACTCAACAGAACA
>JBFHGY010000643.1:0-2410 GCA_041582905.1 Crocinitomicaceae bacterium
CTCATGGAATCAACCGAAAACACTATTGATATCTCCACCTTGACGCAAGGAACGTATGTCATTCAGATAGAATTAGAAAGTGGAGACATTCTCGTTAAAAAGATCATCAAGAACTAATTTCTGTTACTTTTCAGTTGGGACGGCATTCTCTTGTGGAATCGATCCCAAATGAGACACATTGTTTATATACTTTTCATTCTTACATGCTCGCAAGTAGCCATTGCGCAGGGTTATTTTCCGATTGAGTTAGATGAGACTCAAAGAATGACATATCTAAAACCAATACTCCCGCTCGATTCATATTGCGTTCATTACGAATACCGTGAAGAAGATGGCGATATTGTAGAAGCCTTTATGCAAATGCATGATCCGAATTTCGCATTTTACACGAATGAAGAAGATACCATTGCTGTTTTCGATGCTAAATTATGTGGTGGTCATGAAGCTGGAATGGTAAATGTCTACTCCTTTCAGAACGGAATTCCATTTACGCGCATTTCTCGTAGTGGAAAAATTAGCGCAATCAATCAGGACACCATCTGGATTTATACCTACCCTTGTTGCGCGTCTTACTTGAATGTGATCACTCCGTTCTCATTGGAAACAGGTGAACAAGTCGGAGATGCGCATGTATTTTATTCCCGAAAAGACGCTGGGTGGATTTCTCCTGTAAAAACGACTCCCAAGCAATATTACATTGTACGTGAAGGCGCTACTCTTCATTTCTCCCCATCCTTAACTGATCAAGCAGAAGTTCCTATTTGTGAGCAATGGAGTAATCAGATCGGGAGTATCGACGAAGATCAGCCATTTACTTTAATCGAAGTGTTGAGCAACGATTGGGTACTCATTCGTTTGGACGAGATGAAAACGGAAGAAGGGTTTTGCCTCAACGAATACTATACTCGACTCATTGGTCGCGATACCTACATTCTCTACGCATGGATACAACCTGGAGATGTTCAGTGGGAATAAACACCTTCCTCAACTATTCGATTTCCTTCTCCAAACGTGTCACGAATTCATTCGGAAGATCAACGTGGAGCCCCAGTGTATTGAATCTCTTTTTGAAGCCGTACAGTCCTGTCAAAGTATTTTCACTTTTCAATTGAACGATCACATTATGACTTTCCATCTCTCCCAGAGGAGACAAGGTTTTGGTCAATTTGTCCTTTTCCAGTTCCTTTCCAGACTGAACAACTGTTTCGATTTCCGAATAAGGAATATGCGCTTCATTCATGATTCCATAGCGCAAAACAAGATGATTCTTCTCAAAAGCAATCGGACGTTGCCCCAAGGATTTGGCAAAACCAAACATCTGAAGTGCCGTGTATACACTTAGAATCGTTAAAACCCATGCAAGAATTGGACTCCATGATGCCAATAAAAAATGTACAGCGACTGTCTCGATAGCAATCACAAAAATAAATGCTCCAAGCAGTGCAGGCGTTCCACTCTCTTTGTGATAGGAAAACTCGTTTTCCGCCAGTTCTCTTCTTTTCCACAAGATGAAACCGTAATAGAATACAGCCACCTCAGTAGACAATGCAGGCACCAATCTTTTGGGTAAAATTTCCGTGCACGTCTTCTTCAATGCATCGTAGAAATCCAGCGTTGTCTCCTTCTGCATCTTGTAGGCCTTCACCACCTTTCTAATCTTGATGACAATAAATGTCAATACGGAAAGTTCAATGAGTGGAAGCGCCCACACGCGAAAAAGATCCAAGTAGGTTTGATTTTCCTTCGGAAGGAAATAAGTGCCAATGACAAGTCCCAAGATGACAAATGGAACAACCGTTGTTTTTGGAATGGTTGATTTCCGAATTAGTAAGAAGTACACAACAGGAACAGTAATCACCAAATCAATGGAAATCGCCAAGCTGAGAACATTACTTCCGTCGAAGTACGAAGAGTTCATAAACAGTGTCGCTATCAACAGCAACAACAAAGGCACTCCAAAATTAATTACATTCCGATTTAAAACTGCTCCTCTAGTCATAAAACTACCTTTTCAGTGAGAAATTTATGTATTCGTGCGTCGCATCACGCATCTGTTTAAAGATACTGATTTTCGAAGGAAATAACAGGCAAAAAGAAGCTAAATTCTTATTGTAGGAAGCGAGAAATTAAAGGATTGTGGACCGATGGATCAGTTGGCTCTATAGATCGCTGCTCTTTTAGATTCGTTGCGCTTCTTCCTTCGGCGGTTTCCGATTTTCTGAATGCATAAACCGAGGACTGGGCGGAGTCGAAATCCGTTATTGAATTATTAGAAATCTACTTCAAATCAAACAGATCCTCTACACCGATGAAGCGCTCTGTGGTAAATCCTTCGGCGTATTTTGCTCCAACTGGTCGACCGTACTGTCTCATTCGTGAACTGATAAAGTCCATGAAATCCTTACCAGAG
>JBFHGY010000644.1:0-2406 GCA_041582905.1 Crocinitomicaceae bacterium
CCATTCAATACGATCGTCACTCTGACGCATCACGTTACCTACTACATCCCTGTTCTCACAGACGTATTGGAAGGCAAGCCGCTAACTGGCAACGACAAGTTGAGCTTTTCGCATCCGAAAATTGAATCTGAAACAGATTGGAAGGAGCTACAAACAGCTGCTTGGAATCATGTTGAGAAAGCGACAAACTTAATTGAGCAATTATCTGATGAACAACTCAACAGTGTATTTACAGACGAGAAACTCGGCACCTATTTTCGTAACATCCACGGTATTATTGAACATACGCACTATCACTTAGGTCAAATTGCTATTTTGAAGCAATTGATCCGAAAACAATCCAGAACATGACCAAGAACACACCCATCAACTATATCGAATTCAAAGCGAACGATCTTGAGAAGATCAAAGCATTTTACACTTCCGTTTTTGGTTGGAAATTCACCGACTACGGAGAGCAATACATCGCTTTTGAAGATGCAGGAATTGAAGGAGGGTTTCAACTAACAGATGACCCCATCGTGAATGGCGTTCTGGTGATTCTCAAACATTCAGATTTAACGGAAATCCAAGCACAGATTGAAGTCGCTGGAGGAATCATTACAGTTCCCATTTTCACTTTCCCCGGAGGAAAACGCTTTCACTTTACCGATCCTTCAGGAAATGAACTCGCCGTTTGGTCTGAAATATCAATGTAGAATTAAGAATGATTGAATTAAGATTGGAGTAATTCTACATTCTTAATTCTGCATTCTACCTACGCTTCTTTCACGATTAGCTTAAAGCCTTTTCCGTGAACGTTCATGATTTCGATGTTTTCATCTCCTTTGAGTGCTTTTCTCAATTTGGCGATGTACACATCCATGCTTCGACCGTTGAAGTAGTTATCATCTCCCCAAATTGCACGCAACGCTGCCTGACGATCGAGAATGTCATTTTGATTTTTTACGAGAAGCGTCAACAATTGATTCTCTTTCGTCGTCAATTTTTTCGTCTCATCCTTGAGGTGAAGCAAACGCAATTCTGGTTCATATTTGATTGAACCGATCATTCTAGAACCATCCTCTTCATCGTCTGAAGAATCCACTCTTCGCAGGATTGCGTTGATTCGAGCAAGCAACTCTTCCATCGCAAACGGTTTCGTTAGGTAATCGTCTGCTCCTAACGAAAATCCTTCCAACTTATCTTCTTTCATCGCCTTGGCTGTCAAGAACAAAATAGGTGTTTGCTTATCGATTTCGCGGATTTCTTTTGCTAAGGAGAATCCGTCCATTTCTGGCATCATCACATCGAAAATACAGAAGTCAAATGATCCTTCATGAAAGCGTTCAAGGGCCGTTTTACCATTTTGCGCGAGCGATACTTCAAATCCTTTTGACTTTAAAAAAGTCTGAAGCAATTGCCCTAAATTCATGTCGTCTTCTGCGAGTAGTATGGAAGTGTTCTTTTTCATATTATTCGATTATGGTAATGGTAAATTCAGATCCGCTTCCAAACTTACTTTTCACGTTTACGGTCCAGCCGTGAAGATCAGCAATTGCCTTCACATAACTCAACCCAAGACCAAAGCCCTTCACGTTGTGAACGTTACCTGTTGGAATACGGTATAATTTATCAAATATTTTGTTGATGTGTTCTTTTTTTATGCCGATCCCTTCATCTTTCACGACAATTTGAGCTCCTTTTCCTGTTGAAGAAAGTGCTACCTCCACCTTTGGATTTCCTTCGCTGTACTTGATGGCGTTGTCGATCAAGTTTGAAATCATGTTCGACACATGGAAGCGATCTCCTGTGGCTAGGATAGGCTCTTCTGGAACAGACACTGTTACTTTTCCGTTCGGATTGTTCAGTCCAAATTCGGCGCGTTTAGCAATGTCTGTAACGATTTCATTCAGATTGAGCTCATCTCTTCGCATCCGCACTTCTTTCTTATCCAAGGTTGCACTTTGCAAGATCCGTTCAACTAAGACGCCCAAACGTTCATTCTCCACCGAAATCATACTCACGTAGGGAGACGTTGCCTCAATGGCTGTTTCTCCCATCATGTCTTTATCATTCATTGCCTGACACGCAAGTGAAATCGTCGAAATGGGTGTCTTGAACTCATGCGTCATGTTTGAGATGAAATCATTCTTGAGTTCCGATAATTTCTTTTGAGTGAGGATGGTACGGAACATGAACACAAATGCTGTAACAATGAGAATTACCAAAGCAAGATTCACGAGGAGTGGTCCCCACATCTCACCAATTAGAAATGATTTCTGTTTAGGGAAAGAGACATGTACATAGAGCTTTTCATCCAATGAATTCCCTGGAAACAACTGCGTTCGTGTAGCGTTATTGGTATCTACTTTTGAGGTGTAGTTGTTTGGTGTTGACTTGAAATCTAGTGGCTGATCGTAGGCA
>JBFHGY010000645.1:0-2402 GCA_041582905.1 Crocinitomicaceae bacterium
ATGGGAAGGTCACGTAACAGAACCAGGAGCCATACTCAACGAATTAGACAAGCGTCTAGAAGAGTATTTTGACACCAAAGGCAGCTCGAAAATGTCAGATGGTATGGAGTTGAGCATTTGTGTGATTGATGACAACAACAAGGAAATCGCATACGCATGTGCAGGTTCCCGTTTCTTGATTCATCGCGAGGACGGGTTTACGATGTATAAAGGAAGTTCCGAGCACATCGGAGATCGCAAGCATTCAGATTTTAACGGGTATCAAACACAATACACCGAACTGTTAGAAGACGATATTATTTATCTGTTCACGGATGGCTTCCAAGATCAATTTGGCGGTCCCAAAAACAAAAAGTACTCCTTCCGCCGTTTCCTAGATTTGCTTGAATCAAATGTGAATTTAGGACTAGAGGATCAACGTATGATGATCGAAGCAGAATTCGACCAATGGATGTTCAATCAACCACAAACAGACGATGTTACCGTGATCGGTGTTCAGCGCAAACAACGGAAATAAGCGGAAGTTCATCGAATGACGACCTGTTTTCATGGTATCGAGCTAAAAAAAACCGATTTTTGTCATAACGAATCGAATTCACGACAATAAGATCAAATGAAAGTTTGCCGAAGAGAGACATTTAATGCCGCACACCGCCTGTTTAGACCTGAATGGAGCGACGACAAAAACCTTGAAGTATTTGGAAAATGTAGTCACCCCAATTATCATGGTCACAACTACGCACTGGAAGTATGGGTGGAAGGTGAAATTGATCCACTGACAGGCTTCGTCATCGACCTAAAAGATCTCAAACATATTATTCATGAGCATGTTTCTGATCGCTTTGATCACCGAAACCTCAATCTTGATTGCCCCGAATTTGAAGGAATTATTCCCACAACGGAAAACATTGCCAAGGTGATTTGGAACATTCTACGCGAACAGCTTGATTCGCGATTTGGATTGGAGGTTCAACTATCAGAAACCGAAAAAAACAAAGTCTTCTACAGCGGAAAATAAGGCTTCCATGGCAACCAAAAAACGATCTTTCTGGGAACGCTACGCCTATCGACAGCTGTCGCAAAATGTGCGTACACAAGAAAGCGATGATTTGTTCATCCTCTCTGAAGAGGAAAAACAATCACTCAAATCGATTCGAAACAAGACCTATTTAAAAGCAGGACTTGCAGGGGCGCTGGGAATCATTCTACTCTACGTGCCTTATCATATTTTTGAAGAAACACTTTTCCCAAAAAGAAACATCTGGATTCCATTGTACAATGATTACATGGAACTTGAAATCGAATTTTTGATCTACAGCGTGCTACTTGTATTCATTGAAATTTGGTATTTGACCTTCATCAACATTAAAGCCGTTGACGCCATTTCGAAGGCATGTGGATGCCTCAATCCGAACGACCCAAGATTCGATGAAGATGTAGACTCATTGATTCAAGTCGGGCTCGAAAAGAAGCATGAAGAACTCAAAAAAGTGGGAATCAATCCTTACGAAGGATTATCCAAATGGGGTGTTCTCGCATTTCAAGTATTAATCAAATTGAAAGCCGCTATTAGTGGGTTCATCTGGAAACTATTCGTTTCGAAGCTATTGGGAAGGTATGCACTTCGATTGGTCGTAGATGTTTTAGGAGCACCCTTGTACGCCGCTTGGAATATTTACGGATCGAGAAAAGTAATGAATGAAGCGCGTGTGCGCGTGATGGCCCCACCATTAATCAATCATTTTTCTCTCCAACTAGAGGAAGAATTCCGCGGAAATGAGGAATTTAAATCGGTGATTTATCCAACTTTACAAGCCATATCGGTTTCAAAGCGATCGTTTCACTACAATCATTTCTTATTGGCGACATCCCTTCTTACGCGTTTCAACATTGAAGTAAAAACGGATCCTTCTTACGACAAAAGTTTTCTCAAAAAGGTAGATGATTACTCTCCTGCGGTACAAAAAGCAGTATCAAAGTTAATCGTGTTCGGAATTCTGATTGATGGCGGACTATCCCAGATAGAGAAGCGATCACTTATTCGTTTGAAGAAAGAAGGTGTTCTTCCCTATTCACTAGAAACCGTCAAAAAATGGTCTAAAGACTATTTCGAAGGGAAAGGACTGGAGGAATTCTTCCGTAGCTAAACGATTTCCTCATCTCTCTAACGAGAAAAATATCACTTTCTCATTTCTATCCAACTAAAAAACAAACCACTACAAAATATTTTCATTCTTAAAAATCCAAACTCGAATCTGGGACGTATGTATGGCGAATCAATTAAAAACGACACATGCTTACGAAACAACTACACATACTTTTATTCTCTTTTTTACTCCTCCCTCTTTTTTCAATTTCCGCAACCTATACAACAATTAGTAGCGGCGATTGGTCCAGCACAA
>JBFHGY010000646.1:0-2394 GCA_041582905.1 Crocinitomicaceae bacterium
ATGGATTGGAATATCCAAAAGATGTCATTCCGTTTAAATTTGGAGATAACCTCAACATGCTCGTTGATATCAGCAGTGAGTTGAACAAAACAGAAGAAAACACTTCTCCGGAAGAAGTCAATTCATCTCCTGAGCCTGCGGTAACGGAAGTTCCTCAAGTAGTAGAACAACCTGTTGTACAGCCCAACTCCATGAATTACATCGTTGGATGTTTTGGTGATAAGTCCAATGCAGACAATTTGGTTTCGAAGTTAAAATCCGAAGGATTGAACGCGTTCATCGTAGATGTAAAAGGAGGATTACACCGTGTATCTGCGGGAGCGGCGCTTTCCAATGAAGCAATGAACGAGATCCAATCGAAATCTGACGCACTTGGATTCGATGGGTGGATTTTGAAATAAATTGAGAGGGTTATACGAACGGCGGCTTCGACTCCGCTCAACCCTCGGATCTTATATTTTTCTAGGAGGCTGAGCGGAGCCGAAGCCGAACAGTGACACACCCCGTTCACTGAGCGCGTTGCATAATTGTATCCGTTGACTGAGCGGAGTCGAAGTCAACATTCACTTACCCAAAATCATTTTTGGAATTATTCTTGTTACCAAACATGTGTTGTGTATCTTTGAATTTGAAGATACTAAATCGTTAAAAATGAAAAAGATCGTTTTTGCCCTCGCTTTCGTAGGGTTCTCAACCACCTTTAGCTTGGCTCAGTATGGATATACTGAACCAGCAACAAACAGCGAAGGAAGTGAATATAAATTTTCTAAACTTGCTCACCTTGATGCAACTCCAGTGCAAAGTCAAGGATATACAGGTACGTGCTGGAGTTTCTCGGCATTGTCTTTCTTCGAATCAGAATTGATGCGAAAAGGAAATGAAAATCCAGATTTATTATCGGAAATGTTTATCGTACGTAAAGCGTATGAGAGCAAAGCTGAAAAATACATCCGCATGGATGGAAAAATCAACTTTTCGGAAGGTGGAGCGTTCCACGATATTCCATACGTAATCGATAAATATGGAATTGTTCCGTTGGAAGTATATGAAGGGTTGAATTACGGATCAAGCCGACACAACCACAGTGAATTATTTGCTGTGTTAGATGGTGCGGTTCAAGGGCTTTTAGGTCACATGAAAAACAGCCGAACAAAATCCCTAACTCCAGCGTGGAAGGCTGCGTTTAATGGGATTTTAGATGCATACCTTGGTGAAGACATCACAGAGTTTGAATTAAACGGTAAAAAGTATACTCCGAAATCGTATGCAAAAGCAATTGGACTCAACATGGATGAATACGTTTCGTTGACATCGTTCACAAATCACGAAATGAATGAAGAATGCATGTTGCAAATTCCAGACAACTGGGCATGGGGAAAAAGCTACAACGTAAGTCTTGATGATTTGATGTCTGCGGCTGAATATGCGCTTAAAAATGGATACAGCTTGGCTTGGGGAGCAGATGTTTCTGAAAAAGGGTTTAGCTTCAGCAATGGATTGGGAATTAACCCGGTTGACGCTGGAACAATCGAAATCTCAGGAAGTGATAACAAAAACTTCTCTGACGGAGGAGCCGAAAAGAAATCGAATGCCTTCAAAACACCTGTTGAAGAAGTGGAAGTAACACCTGAAATTCGTCAGGAAGGATACGACAATAAAACAACAACAGATGATCACGGAATGCACATCGTTGGATTGTACAAAGACCAGAACGGAACACGTTACTTCCTCGTAAAGAATTCATGGGGAACAGGAAACTATCCAGAAGGGTATTTGTACGTATCAGAAAGCTATTTCAAGTGGAAAACAATCAATATTTATTTGCACAAAGACGGATTGTCAAACAGCATGAAAAAGAAACTGGACATCTCAAAATAGTTGTACCATCTAGGCTTCAGCAAGCTTAAATGGTATTTACTGCCAGGAAAACAAAACAAACCAGAGAGAATCGGTGTTTCGAAAGAGGCACCGATTTTTTTTGTCTTTTTACGGCGTTTCAACGAAAAGCGAAGCGACTTAAATAGTAGTATATTTGCCAAGAACCAGGCCATTTTTGATTGATAATTACAGCATGAAATTTTTGATTCAATTCGTTTTCTTTGTTTTCCTTTTGACGAATTCAAATGGGTTCGCACAATCTCACCAAGACGATACTAAACTCAATCAAGCGGAGTTAAGAGAAAAATCCAAAGCGCTCCTCAAGGAATCTGTTCTCAAGAGTAGATCGAACCTCGTAGAAGCGAAGAACACAGCTCTCAAAGGGCTCTACTTTGCTAAGAAGAGCGAAAGCGACAGTCTCGTGCTGAATGCTTCCAAAACGCTTGGCATTTTGTACAAAATGTTGGAAAACATTGATTCTTCTCAGTACTATTCCAAGCTTGGGATTCGCTACGC
>JBFHGY010000647.1:0-2373 GCA_041582905.1 Crocinitomicaceae bacterium
ATTGTATCAGACGCCAACTTTGTGCATGCAATTGGAAAAAGTGAGATCATGGGAACCAGAACGACATTTGGAACATCATCACGAATTGAGCTCATTCCGAATGGACATAAAGCATCAAATAGCATCTTTCCGAAAATCTGGAACAATGGAGAACGAACGAATTTTGGTTTTATCGGTCGTCTTGAAATGCAGACAAAAGGCTTGGATATTTTACTCGATGGATTTAGCGATTTCGTTCAAAATGGAGGAAATGGAATGTTGCACATAGTTGGATCTGGCGTGGATGAAGAACGCGTGAAAGCATATTCGAAAAGAAAAGGACTAACGCATGTCGTAAAGTTTTATGGCGCCCTGTTCGGAATGAATAAGGATCAGTTCCTTTCAGGCTTGGATTATCTCTGTTTGACATCTCGAAACGAAGGACTTCCTGGTGTTGTGCTAGAGGCCCTGGAAACCAAAGTGCCTTGCATTGTGAGTCCCGAAACGAACTTTGGGGAGGTGATCGCTAAGGAAAACGCAGGTTTTGTTTTGGACACCAATAATCATGACTCGTTAGCGATGGCTTTGTCAAATGCCGAACTGGCAAGACATACAGGAAACTATGTGAAGCTTTGTGAGAACGCAAGGAAGCTAGTGATAAATCGTTTTCAGTGGTCGGCCATTTCCAATGAATTAATTCTACGATTCCATGAAACGTAAATTGCCCTTTTTCATTCGAAATATCCAAGTGATCTTAATCCTCACTCTATTCATCATGATTGGAGGCTATTTCTCCATTGTTGAGGAGCGAGGGATTAATCAAGTGTTCAAGACGTTTTCTCGGGTTGGAATGACTGGTGTGATTATTCTCATCGATATCAAACTCCGTCGATTTGGCTGTCAAAAAACCTACTCTCATAGCAATGTACTATCACCATTGCTGTATAGTTTATACCTGCTTCTAGGATTTGTTTCGTTTACTTGGTCTACCAACTGGACGTATTCTGCCTTGCAATGGCTGATGACTTTTGAGAGTTTTGTTTTTACCTATTTTTTCTTTCGTGTAGTATTCTTGGTGAATGCGCATTTCAAAGAGCAGAAGTTGGACATTGTTGCGGTATTCAGTTGGGCCATTTTCCCAATCATGATCACATTTATCATAGGTTCTTTTGTCGCTCCGGATGTATTCTATCGAGGAATGCGTGGAGGAGAAGAAATGCGTCTTGGTGGTTGGATAATGAACCCAAATGAATTGGGAATGCTTTCTGGAATTTCCGGTGCGCTGGGATTTATCATGGTGCAAAAAGGAAAACGAAGGTTTTGGTATGTCCTTATGATGTTGGCCGCAATTGTAGTGCTATTGTTAACGTCATCAAGATCTTCAGCAATTGGATTTGCACTGATTCTGGGTATTTTAATTTTGAAATCAGAGAACAAGCGAATGAAACGAGTGATGTTCGCAGTTGGAGTTGTTGCCTTTCCTGTGCTCATTAATGCTGTGGTGTTCAAAGCAGATGGAGGAATGGAAGAAGTGATGAGTATGACTGGAAGATTACCGTTCTGGAAAGCACTCTTAAACGAAGGAATAGTCAAGGAACCGTTCTTTGGATACGGATTTATGAGAATTAACTACACAGAGTATTTCCAAGGACTCAATACCTATGCGGCAAAAATGACGCATAACACCTTTGTCCAAGTATTAATGAACCTCGGTTTCGTAGGGTTCTTCATCGCAATCATTCAAATGATTGTTACACTGCGCATTTTCAGTTCGAATAAGGGAAGCGAATTCTCTAGCTACTTTATCGCTCTATTTATTCCATTAGTAATTAACTCGTTTACAGAGTTTGGTGTATTTGGCGAGGCGAACTACGGAATTTTGTTTTATCAGTTCCTAATCTGGTTATTTGTTTTCCAACCTAGAGAGAAATTGACGCAAAGAGAGCGTATTGGACTCAAGGTATTCCAAAAGAAAATGCAAAAGTACATGGGGACTGTCTCAAAATGAGAAAAGGTTCTCAAAAAGCAACAAATCATCATCATTCTCTGCGCTCCGTGTTAGCTGAATCTCAGTAAATACGGGGCTTTCCATTTTTAAGAGGAACGGTGGCACAATTCTGAGACTCTTTGGGAAAACGAAGAGTATGAAGCAGAAAATAGTAAAACAGGACCTACAGATCTTACGTAAGTTGTTCGCTCCAAAATCGGCGGAAATAGATGTGATCGATTCGGAAGATGAGTTCGAAGTGAATGAGCTGGAAGGGAGCAGGGCATTCGATACAGCAGTATCAAGATGTTTGATTACAAGTGGAAAGTTCGACCTTCGAAATGCTCAAAATTATAGCTCGATCATTCAGTTTGGTTCATCAAAGGAAACACCCCTGAAATACAAGA
>JBFHGY010000648.1:0-2371 GCA_041582905.1 Crocinitomicaceae bacterium
AAAGCTGGACAAAACATACGGAAAAGGCTCCGTAATGCGATTGGGAGACTCTCCAACTGTGGAAGTGGACGTTATTCCAACGGGATCTCTTACGCTAGATCTCGCATTAGGTGTGGGCGGATTTCCTAAAGGAAGAATCGTAGAAATTTATGGACCAGAATCATCTGGTAAAACAACCTTAGCAATTCACGCAATTGCTGAAGTTCAAAAACAGGGTGGAATCGCTGCCATTGTCGATGCTGAGCACGCCTTTGATCAATTCTACGCGAAAAGCTTAGGTGTTGACATCGATAACTTATTGATTTCACAACCCGACAATGGTGAACAAGCCCTTGAAATCGCCGATAACTTAATTCGCTCAGGTGCTATTGATTTATTGGTAGTCGATTCCGTTGCGGCGTTAACGCCAAAGGCAGAAATCGAAGGTGAGATGGGTGATTCTCAAATGGGTCTACAAGCTCGTTTGATGTCTAAAGCTCTCCGTAAATTAACTGGATCCATTAATAAAGCTAATTGCTGTTGTATTTTCATCAACCAGTTGCGTGATAAAATTGGGGTGATGTTCGGAAACCCTGAGACGACAACAGGAGGAAATGCACTGAAATTCTATTCTTCTGTTCGCGTAGATATTCGTCGATCTAGCCAAATTAAAGATGGTGACGAAGTGATCGGTAACCGCACAAAAGTGAAAATTGTTAAGAATAAAGTAGCTCCACCATTCCGTAAGGCAGAGTTCGATATTATGTACGGACGAGGAATTTCAAAAGTTGGAGAGATCATTGACCTTGGTGTCGACTTAAATATCATCAAGAAAAGTGGATCATGGTTCTCTTATGGAGAAACTCGATTGGGACAAGGACGTGATTCGGTAAAAGGAATCATTCTCGACAACCCAGAACTCATGGAGGAACTAGAACACAAAATTAAAGAAGCTCTCACTTCATCAGGAGAGGTTGACTTGGTGGAGGAGCACGATTAATTGCATATCGTAAACGAAAGCGGCATTCAATTTAGTTTGAATGCCGCTTTTTTATTTCTCCAATAACTCTTCTCACTTTTTCATCAAGCGTGTAATGTAAACTCCATCTTCGGACATCATTTGCAACACGTACATTCCCGTTTCTTCCTGAGATAAGTCAACCGTGAAATGCTTCGATTGAACATCGACATTTTCCATCACTATTCTTCCCGAAAGATCGATTACCGAATACACTCCAACGACTTTTGAAGCAGAGACATTATACGCTCCATTTGATGGATTTGGGAATACGTGTACATTCAATTCCAATTCCTCTAACTCCGAACTATCATACGTACCTAATAAATTGACATTATCAATCCAAATGTGGTTTCCATAATAGCCTCTATTATCAAAAGCGAGCTCAACACACGACTCACCAGCTAGGAAATCCAAATTTAAATAGCCAGGCCCCCAAGCGATGGATGGATTGGCCGCATCCCAATACCATGTTTGTGTTCCGTTCACTTCCAAATTGGACCCTCCTCGAATCCAAATCGTTTGCCAATTCGGGTTCGACCCTGTCCGGTACACTACAGCCAACGAATCGGTATATCCATTATTATCGTTGTATGTATAATCCCAAGTCATATCCATATTGATAAGATTTGTGAAATCCATTGCCGGCATCACTAACAAGTGTTGCTGCCCAGTAGCATCCACCCAATAATTTGGATAACCTGCCACCTTATTTGCTGGATCATCCAAGGGCCAATCCTGTTCCCATGAAGAACCTTCAGAGTCAACCAACTTCCAATCAGCAGGAGGAAATTCAGCCCCATTGAAATCTTCAGCAATTGTCTGGTAACCGTAATTTTCCGTTACCTCCATGAAATCCAAACGCTCAACTGTATCCGTTCCAAATGCATCCGTGACGATCAGTTTTACATCGTACGTTCCAGGAGTCGTGTACACTACTTTCGGATTCTCTTGGGTAGAAGTAGCTGGGGTTCCTCCCTCAAAAAACCATTGCCAAGAAGCAGAAGCATGACGTACCGTACTGTGATCCACAAACTGTACTGTGTCCATTACACAATTCGATGCCAGATTCAAACTCACCCGATCCGCAGCGAACATAGCTACAGGCTCTCCATCTTCATAAAAGTCGCATTCATACACACCACGCTGGCTAGCCATGCGGATTTTCCCTTCTCCATAATACGGTTGTAAAAACTGACAATTCACTGATGCAGGCAATTCATTACTGAACAAACTCCAATCATTCATGGAAGCATTTCGGTAATACATGCGTTTTGTTGTTCCGATGTATAATCCATCGTCCGTTCCGTAGTGATGCGAAATCGAACGGATATTCTCAATTTGGAGCGCACTACCCGTTATGTTCGTCCAAGT
>JBFHGY010000649.1:0-2371 GCA_041582905.1 Crocinitomicaceae bacterium
CAAATCAAATGCTACGGATAGTCCTTTTTGTCCAGCGGCTAAGTTTCGTCGGTAAAAAGCATTTGATTCCTCTGCCGTAGAGAAACCTGCATATTGACGAATGGTCCAGGGACGAACGGCATACATCGAGCTGTACGGTCCACGCAAATAAGGCGGTATTCCCGATACAAATTCTTTGGTCTGTGTTTCTCCTTCGTGTTGATAGAACTGTTTGAGTTCAATTTTATCTGCAGTGGTATGTGTAGTGGTAGCTACTACGTCACGCTTTTCTATTTCCGATTCGAAAGGGATGGTACTAAAATCTACTCGTTTCATGCAGATACTGTTTTAGTGATGAGCTCAAAATTCAGTGGTTTCATACCTAAGTATTCAGGCTGAGGATTCCAATTGCTATCAACTGGGTCTGGATTCGCGAATTTATTGATTCCGATCAATAAGGTTTCTCCAGCTAAGAATGCTTTTTCTTTTGAAGAACGTTTTGATTCAATCTCTTGTTTAAAAGATGTTAAGGCATTTTCATTGAAAAGTCCTCCGTTTTGTTCGAGCGTTTGGAATGTTTCCCATGCTTTTCGACCGATAAGTTCTGTGAGATGCTCCAGAGCATAACTTCCACCAATAGGATCAATTACTTTATCGAGGTACGATTCTTCCTTTAAAATCAATGGAATGTTGATGGCCATTCTTGCTGAAATGGAGTCAACTCCTTTGTCTGAATACAAATCATGCGGTAAGGTAACAATGTTGTCAACGCCTGCATTCAATGCTGACATGACTTCTGTTGTTTGACGAAGCAGGTTCGTATGTGGATCGCTCAACGACTTGTTCGTATGACCAATGATTGCCGTGATGGAGCAATTGTATGAACAATCATGCTCGGGTTCATACGCTTTTACAACTTTTGCCCATAAAGCACGAAGTGAACGGATTTTGGCTACTTCGTAGAAGTAATTGCTTCCAATTCCAACGTGAAAACCGATGCAAGCAACGGCTTCATCAACGCTCAAGCCAGCGTCCACTAATCGTACGAGGTATTCATGCCCTAAGTTCAAACAGAACGCAATTTCTTGCCAAGTCGTTGCGCCACTTTGTTGAACTCCAAATCCATTGACAAGCGCAAACCGTTGTTGATTGTCTTTGAAGTGAGCAGCGAAAGATTGAATATCAGCATCGGACAAAGCAAGAAAGTCGATATTGAAGTGAACCGTATTCGTTGTATGTGCAGAAAGAGCTTGAATCGATTGAACATCTTCCAAGGAATTTACACTAAACTGTGCGTGAATATGCTCTAACTGAACATCTTTGAGTACTTTTTTCCAGTCAATATTCTCTTTGTTTGCGACAATCCATAGAGCATCCGCACCTGTCATGAGGAAGTGCAAAATGTTCACATTCGCTTCGTCTTCATCTTCAACAGAGATGTGTGCGGTGTTTTTCCAATCGTTGAGATTTGTTTTTAAACCACGGGTGTATGGAAATGCTCCGGGAACTTCATATTGCGTGCGGTCACTGATGTGATAAACGCTGGAGTAGTTAATCTCCTCAATTTCATCTGAATGTTCCAGAAGACTGGGATCTTTCCCCTTCAAGTCAGCGTGAATCTTCTCGATCCACTCATCTTTTCCGACGAGATTAAATTCCTTAAAAAAACTATTCATTCGACAGTTGTTTTGATTTTGGCAATTGTTTGGTGTAGTATGCGTACGCCACGGTTGAAATCATTACGACTAACACGGGAGCGAGAGGAATTCCAACATACGGGATAGCATAGATTGCTTTAAAAATGACTCCAATAATGATCATTCCAAGAGGGGCGCTGAAAGCGAAAGCTAACGAGGAGCCAACTCCCTTAGCGTAACGTTCGAGTGCAAAGTCGTAAAAAGTAAAACCAAAGAAAAATCCAATAATACAATACCTTACCACTTCATCTACGATTTCAGGGAATCCGAAAATGGCATCAATCATCCAGTAAAGAAATAAGAAAGCTCCTTGCAAAATCAACGAAACGATAACAATCCAAATCATGCGAAGGAAATCATTAATAAACCGAATAATTCCTCCTTCCACTTCATAGCCGGTTAATTCCTTATCGAATTTTTCTCCCAAAGCAGTGAAGAAAGGGGAGAGTGCTGTCAATACCAGAAAGATGTAAATCGATTCGATAATTCCATCTAGAAAGCTCAAGATTCCTGAAAACCAAGAGTCGGCCCAGCTTAACCACGAGTAGCCTCCGCTGATGTCGACAGATTCATCGATCTCCTTGAAAGAGGATCCATATAACATGAAAAGTCCCATGAGAATCAGGCCAGGGATAAAAAAGAGCAGGTATTTCCCTTTGAACAAATATTCAAAAGTTGTGATGATTCCTCTGATA
>JBFHGY010000650.1:0-2370 GCA_041582905.1 Crocinitomicaceae bacterium
CCAATTACCTTGTTTCCAAACGATACTCTTTAAATCAAAATACGGCATCCAATGAAATCGCTGGATTCATGGTGTCTGATTTCAGTATTTTCTACTCATTCGAACGATGGAATGAGCAATCTATTCGTTTTCAATTTCAAGTGAAGAATGCGTTCAACCAATCGTATTCGTATATTCGTTCTTTCATCATGCCTGGAAGAAATTACTTAATATCAATTCAATATGCGTTTAATTAGTTCCTTTGTTTTTATCGCACTCCTATTTTCGTCATGTAAAAAGGATGATCCAACAATTTCCGGCAATGTTCCGCTTTCTAATGGAATGATGGTGCTTTGTGAAGGATTGTTTCAGCAAAATAATTCATCCCTTTCTTACGTGAACTTCAACAATGGATCGGTCATTAATGATTTCTTCTTCAAAACGTCTGAACGAATTTTAGGAGATACGGGCAATGACATCCAACGATATGGAGGGAAAGTTTATGCGGTTGTGAATGGTTCGAGTACGATTGAAGTGATTTCAGGAGTAACTGGACTATCGATCAAGCAGATTCCAATGGTGGAAGGAGGTGTTCCAAAACAACCTCGATCTGTGGCTTTTTATCAAGATAAAATCTTAGTCTCATGCTACGACGGCTTCGTAGATGTAATTGATACAACTTCATTGGAGGTCGAGCAGCGCATTTTGGTTGGAAGCAATCCAGAAGGATTGGCGGTTTTTAATGATTATTTGTATGTAGCGAACTCAGGCGGATTGAACTTCCCAAATGTGGATTCAACAGTGTCTGTTGTTAATCTCACTACTTTCTCGGAAGAATTGAAGGTGACGGTAGGAAAAAATCCGTCAGGCGTTGCTGTTGATGCGGCCGGTGATGTTTACGTGATTTCTCGAGGAGATTATAATACCATTCCTTCGCGGTTGAATAAAATCAACCCGATGACCTATCAAGTGACGCAATTCCCATTTGATGCTTCGTCCATCACAAAAATGAATGGGAACTTTTTAATCGGTTATGCTGATTTCAGTACAGGAGATAACCATGTTGGATTGTTTAGTCCGGTAAGCGACGTATTGACCAATCCTACGTATGTTGATGTGAGTTCCGTACAAACGGTGTATGGAATAACGTACAGTCCAGTATTAGATAAGATTTTTATTTCAGACGCAAAAGACTTCGTAACAACGGGAGAAGTACTTGAATATGACGGTTCTGGTTCCTATCTAACGAGCTATTCAGTGGGATTGAACCCGTCTAAAGTAGTTTTTTATGAGTGATTTTCTATCGAGTTCGTTTTGGAATCAGCGCTACGTTGACGGTTCCACAGGATGGGATTTGGGAAAGGTTTCTCCTCCCATCAAAGCGTATGTCGATCAGTTGGAAGATAAAGAGTTGAAAATCTTGATTCCAGGTGCAGGAAATGGTCATGAAGCGGCGTATTTGCATTCATGTGGATTTACCAATGTACACGTATTGGACTTTGCGCCCTTAGCGATAGAGTCGTTCTTAAAGAATAATCCTTCATTTCCATCAGATCACACGCATGTATCCGATTTCTTTGAGTTTACCGAAAGCTTTGACTTGATTCTAGAGCAAACCTTATTCTGTGCAATTGATCCTTCGTTGCGTTCTCGTTATGCAGAAAAGGCGTCTTCCTTACTTCGTAAAGGAGGCAAATTAGTGGGAGTATTATTCAATCGGACGTTTGAGAGTGGACCACCATTTGGAGGAAGTAAAATGGAATACATCGAGACATTTGCGCCTCATTTCACGACTGTTTCCATGCATGAATGTTACAATTCAATCGAACCCAGAATGGGAAGTGAACTGTTCATTCTATTAGAAAAATGATCGGATTTTATCTTCCGCCTTTTTGCTTATAGCGTTTTCCACCTTTGTGAATCCACTTATTTTTGCGGCGTTTAAAATTCTTGTTTGGATCACTGTTTCCGCCTTTTGTACGAAGTACAATCCCTGCCGAATGATGCAAGTAGTTCTCTGGAGTATCCCAAAAACCAGGGTACACACCAAGCTTTGCTGAACTGTTAAGTCGAATTCCTAATCCTTTGTAAATCCAGAAATTAACACCTCCACCGATATTTACTGTAGGCGAGTGAGTGGCAGCACCTTCTTCGCGGTAGGTATAACCAACTCCCGCTACCAAATAGGGATCAATCCATCTGGCGGAAGGGGCATATAAAGTGGAAAAGCTGTACTTCGCGTTTACATCAAAATTGAAAAATGTACCCTCGTAATTTGTGGAATCATTGATCAGCTTTCCGAGTTCGTATTTCGTATAACTCGCTCCGAATTCCATGCTCCATCCGTATTTGAAATACCGATCCACTGTAACTGTTGTCGGATAGGGTAAG
>JBFHGY010000651.1:0-2365 GCA_041582905.1 Crocinitomicaceae bacterium
GTGGCCTCAGGCGATCCACTATCAGATCGAGTGATCATTTGGACGCGTATCACTCCCGACGATTTTTCTTCTCCCGTGTTAGTCAGTTACAAAATGGCGTTGGATACGGGAATGACAAACATTGTTTCACAAGGAAGTATGCTCACGGATAATTCACGTGATTATACCGTAAAGTTCGATGTGGACGAACTATCCCCAGACACGTATTATTATTACGAGTTTGCTGGACTGGGAAGTAAAAGCGTCAGGGGGAGAACAAAAACAACACCCGTAGGATCAGTGGACAGCCTTCGATTTGCCATTGTTTCTTGTGCCAATTTGGAAGCAGGATATTTTAACGTGTATGATGTTGTTTCGGAGAGAAATGATGTGGATGCTGTTCTCATGTTGGGAGATTACATCTATGAATACGAGGAAGGTGGATACGGGCAAAATGTGTCCATCGATCGTGTGTTTGATCCTACGCATGAAACAATTTCATTGGATGATTACCGTTTACGTTATTCGGTATACCACATGGACAGAGCGTTGCAAAAGTTACATCAAAACTACCCATGGATTTGTGTGTGGGATGACCATGAATCAGCAAATGACTCGTACACTAATGGAGCGGAGAATCACAATTTGGGCGAAGGTTTATGGTCGGACCGAAAACTGGATGCGCAACGCGCCTATTTTGAGTGGTTGCCCATTCGTCCAAAAGCAGAGAATAATTTTGAGATCTATCGAAAGTTTGAATACGGAGGATTGCTCGATTTATTTATGGTAGACACGCGTTTACAGGGAAGAAATGAACAAGGAGTAAACGTAAATGATCCGAATCGAACGATGTTGGGAACGGATCAATACCAATGGTTAACAGACGAACTTGCGTCGAGTGCTGCGCAATGGAAAGTGTTGGGAAATCAGGTGATTTTTGCTCCTGCTACTGTATTCGGCATACCGATCAATGGCGATGCTTGGGATGGTTATCCAGCAGAACGTGATAATGTCTTGGAACATGTTCGTGCTCATGACATCGAAAACTTTACCGTGATTACAGGAGATGTGCACACGAGTTGGGCCTTCAATTTGGAAAAGAATGGGGAAAAGCTCGGGGTGGAATTTGTGACACCTAGCGTTACCTCTCCGGGAGCGCCAATCAACGGTGGAGGGATTTTAACAATCGAAAATCCACACATCAAATTCGTAGAACTCACACAACACGGCTTTATTATTCTTGATCTTAATCAACAACGAATTCAAGGGGATTGGTTTTTTGTAGATGATATCAATACAGTTAATTCTTCTTACGCTTGGGTAAAATCACTGTACAGCAATTCTGGAGAGATGCAATTGAACGCCACAACTTCAGCCAGTCTACCTTCTGAAAAGTATAACGTCGAGATGGCTCCAGCATGTCCCAGAGTGGAAAATTCAAGTGGACTGGATGAGGTGTCAACTGTTGAAATTATTGGTCTCTATCCAAATCCAACGAATGGAAAGTTAAATGTGCATTTTGCTTCGGTAACAGATGTTGAACATACCTTGATTGTGTACGATCTGAGTGGTCAGGAGATCATGAGAAAGAAGGTGCTTGTCAATCCAATGAATTCTACCATCTCCGTGTTGGACGTGTCCGAAATAAGTACAGGGACATATCTTTTGGAATTGCTTACTCAAAATGGGAGTTCAACGACTACACGTTTCGTGAAAGAATAGGGGAGAAGTCTTTTCTTTAAAGGCATGTGTACCTAGGATCCAGCATTGACTTTTCGGGTAAACGTTTTCGATATAGGTGATAGCTAGACCGCCCAGATCGAGTCAAGGGTATTTTGGTTAATTAGATCAGCAGAAGCGTACTGATTCATTATGAATTGCTGTTTATTAACGAGAAACGAATTTTATTTCTATATTTGCATCGTGCACGATTTAATCTTTCACGATTCATGAAGACAAACACAATTCAAAATATATTCAGAGTGCTTTTAGGAGCATTCATGACTTTTGCCGGAGTAGGGCATTTAACATTTCAACGCGAGGAGTTTTTAGCGCAAGTTCCAAGGTGGTTGCCAGATAGTGCTGGCTTTATGGATTTTGTGGTGGTATCCTCGGGAGTAGTGGAGATCTTACTAGGATTGTCCATGATCTTTTTGGTAAAGCACAAGGTTAAAGTGGGAATAGCTCTCGCTATTTTTTACATACTGATCTTCCCTGGGAACATTTCGCAATACACGAACGGAATTGATGCATTTGGATTGGATACAGACCTCAAACGTCTCATTCGATTATTCTTCCAACCTGTCCTCGTTTTGTGGGCACTTTGGTCAACTGGAGCACTGAAATATTTATTAAACCGAAATAAGAAATAGCATGAAAGGATCAA
>JBFHGY010000652.1:0-2360 GCA_041582905.1 Crocinitomicaceae bacterium
GATGATCTCAATATCAATTGGATCAGCTCCGTTTAATTCTGTGATATATAACGATGCCCAGTCAACAATATTGATAAAGTAAATCGAACGCTCGATGCGAGATTTTCCTTTTGATTGAACTGTCATTAAGTGCTTCGTCTTTTTCGCTATCGTTGCTTTGGTAATTTCCAATCGTTTTCCGTTACGTGGATGTACATCATCTGTTTCCAACACAACTAATGCAAAACGATCGTCTCCTCCGCCCCAACCAACGAGCTCGTTGTGATTCATTTCAGGAATTGCATGACTCCAACCGAGGTTCTTTCCGTTCTCGTTGAATTGTTGACGTGCTCGAACTAACACAGGCTCGTAATCGGTTGTTCCGTAAAAAATGGCAACATTACCATGAATGAAGTTGGCCATTTCACGCCCAATCGAACGAATTGAATCCTGTTCTTCGATGATTAAATCACGTGCTTTTTCCATTTCTGTCAAACGCATCTTCGATGACAATCCCAACTCTGCAAATATGTGTAACAACTGAACGAGCGAGTAGGCCAACGCTGCACGAGGAGGATTTCCTCCAGGAACAACGATCACATCGTATCCTTCCTCTTCACACAAATCCTTTAATCTTCCTCCAGAAGTAATCCCAATCATTTGCGCTCCTTTTTCCAACGCCTGAAGCACACTGCTAATCGTTTCCTCTGTGTTTCCAGAGTATGATGACCCAATCACTAAAGTGTGTTTAGACACAAACCCTGGAATTCCATAATCCTGAGCAAATGCCACCGGGATAGGAAGTTCATCCTCCAACCACTTAGCGACCAATCGTCCTCCAATTCCAGAGCCACCCATACCACAAATCAATACATTTCGGATTTCGTGTTTGGGAGTGGAGATTTTCGCGTTAGACGCGATTTCCATTGCTTCTGTAATGTTCTCTGGGAACGCTGCTATTAATGTATTCATATCTGCCATAATGGACATAAAATTAAGGATTCGACTGCAAGTTAATATACTTCCTTCTTTTCTTCGAAGAAAGCATCAAATAAGTTTCAAAAAAAGCGTGAAGATTTGAATTCCCTATCGAGGAAATCGTAATTTTGCGCCAAACTTAGGGGTATGAAATCAAAAACGGCCAAAGAAACCTGCGCAACTACTACAAAAATCGTTCTTCCAAACGATACCAATCCACTTGGGAATCTATTCGGAGGAGAGTTGATGGCATGGATGGACATTATCGCAAGCATTTCAGCTCACCGTCACTCAAAACGTGTTGTTGTCACTGCTTCTGTGAACAATGTTTCATTCAGAACGCCGATCAAACATGGTTCCATCGTAACATTGGAGGCAAAAGTTTCCCGCGCGTTTTCTTCTTCTATGGAAGTATTTGTTGACGTATATGTAGAAGATCGTGTTTCCGGAAAAATGGAAAAGAGTAACGAAGCGATTTACACCTTTGTAGCTGTTGATCAGAATGGTGGACCGATTGAAGTTCCACAATTAGTTCCTGAAACAGAAGAAGAAAAAGTACGATTCGACGGAGCACTTCGAAGAAAACAATTGAGCTTGATCCTAGCTGGAAAAATGGATCCGAAAGATGCTACGGAACTCAAAAAATTGTTCTTAGAGGAATAAGGAACTGGAGTCGAAGGAAGCAGCCAGAACTCCGTGAAATTCACTTCAGCTTCTCAGATATTGAATCAATGTCTTGCTTCATCATGCAATTGAAATGACCTTTGGGACATTCAGCGTATCCGATTTTTGAGCACGGACGACAATCCAGTCCTTTCACTTCGTGAATGGAAAAACTTTCTGGGTGGTTCGGTCGATACGGATACATTCCTAATTCGGGAACGGTATTTCCCCAAATAGAAACAATGGGCACGTCAAAACACACGGCGATATGCATCATACCGGTATCGTTGGTAACAACCACCCGACTTTGTTTCAGAATACTAGCAGAACCCAAAATGGAAAATTTACCACAGGAACTGAAGGTGTTTGGATGGTCGACTTTTTTCAGAATCTCCTCTCCTAATTGTTGATCATCTGGACCACCAATCAAAATAACCGGCTCTTTTGATAAATCGATCAGTTCAACGAGCTTATCAATTGGCAATTGTTTCGTTCCGAATTTTGCACCAATTACCAACGCAATGAATCTACCCGCATCAATTCCAAAATTCACTTTGATATCGACATCTTCCGAAGCAGGAACGAAGAAATCACCTTTTTGACCATCCGACTTCACTCCAAGTACTTTCACTGCCTCAAAATAACGATCCACCACATGAACGTCTGGCATCGAATTCTTCTTGAATTTCACCAATTTCCATTTCTCCCAGTTCAATTTAGGAAAACGCGTTGTAGGTCTA
>JBFHGY010000653.1:0-2360 GCA_041582905.1 Crocinitomicaceae bacterium
CATGTAGGAATACGGAGAGTTTCCAAAATCAAATCCTTCTACGATTTGTCCTTTTCGCTCGGCTCCGACCAAATATCCTTTGTCTTTGTATTCCTGCGCTTCTTCAATAGTAGAAACGGGAATAATCGACTTAATTCCATTATGGAATGCCGCGCAAATAGCTGATGTTGCGCGGAGTACGTCAATAACGACAACAATTTCGTACTCGTCTTTAAAATATTCGTACTCCCCAGGTGTGAAGCACACTTCAATGTGTTTACGATCGTCCATCCGCCAAAAATAGTGAAACTCTGAAGTAAATCAAGTACCGCGTTTATAGTAGATGTAGCGTCCCCATCGAGTGCTCGTTTTTTCGAAGAGCAAGTAAAAGAGGTAGGCAGCGAGGTAGGAAATGAAAAGTGCGCTGACAAACAATACCACTTTTAACCACAATTGATCGGCATGGCGAGCGGTAAAATAAAGGAATAGTCCTCCAATAGCTCCGTGAATGAGGTAAAAGCTATAGGAGATGTCACCCGCGAATTCAAACCATTTTGATCGGAAGGATAAGAAGGATATGATAGGGATAAACAAAACCGAAAGGAGGAAGTAACTCACTTGTTGATTGAGGTAGAAATCGGTCACTCCGATTACCGTTAGAATAAGTATTGAAATCCAACTCAATCGACTCTGATGGAACAAATACATAGCGATTCCAACCGTGAAGTACGAAGCGAATTCGATGAATGTTCCGCGTGTACCGTCAAAAAAGTAGTTCGCTGCCAACGCTGCCAGTCCAATTCCGATCAACCACGGAAGCGTTGCTTTCCGAATGAGCGGGAAAAAGATACCAATGAAAAAGTAGAACTGAAATTCAATGGCGAGTGTCCAAAATATGGGATTGTACCATTCTTCTCCAACGAAGTTGGCGCTTAGTGTAATGTTCGCTACAAGTTGACTCCAGCTGATTTCCAAGGGAATCCCCGCGTGAAGTTGAAAGGCTGTATTGATCGACAAAATGAGCAGAATACAAGCAAGCAAGGGAACGTGAAGTCGAATGATGCGTTTGAGAAGAAATCGCGGTAAATCGGAAAGCTGATAATTGTTGCGTTCCAAGTGTAAAAACAGCACGTAGCCTGAAATCAGAAAGAACACACACACAACGCCCGGCATGTATGGACCCATTTTGGAAATGAGCGGATTGTTTAGTTTGAAAAGGGTTCCTTGCGGACTGGAAAAGTACAAAAAGTGGTACATCGCTACAATGAGCGCACAAACACCTCGTGCAATGTCCAGAATGGCAATTTTTCGTTGGGAACCGCTCATTGAAACTACTGACTGATTGGTTTCAGGTACTTTGCATCTATCCAAAAAGTAGCAAAAGGAAGTAAGGAAGCAATCCAGCTAATTCCCATTTTTTGAAAGCTCCATTTGTGTTCTTTCCCGACAAAATACACCCACAAGATGTACGCAATGAAGAGAACACCGTGTGCCATTCCTACAATTTTGTTCGGCATTCCGATTTCGTACATGTATTTCAATGGCATTGTTAAAGCGAAAAGGAGATAAGAGATTCCTTCCATAATGGCTAGAACCCTTAATTGTCCTAATGTTGTTTTGATGTTCATTATTTCGTTTCTTTTTGTTGTTTGAGTTGCTTTTCAAGAGCAAATAACTCGTCACGAAGTCGTGCTGCTTCAATGAAGTCAAGGTCTTTCGCTGCGGTTTCCATTTGCTTACGCGTATACTTGATGGAATCCTCCAATTGTTTATCCGACATATAACGAACCACAGGGTCTTCAACGATGGCTTTTTGATCGTATTGTGTGTAATCCGTCGGACCATCACCATCAGCAACTTTCGTTGAATTCAAGATCACTTCGGTCGATTTCTTGAGTGGAGTTGGTGTAATGCCATGTTCTTTGTTGTAGGCTTCCTGAATGCTTCTTCTTCGTGCAGTTTCGTCAATGGTGCGCTGCATCGAATCAGTGATTTTATCGGCGTACATGATCACCATTCCGTTCACATTTCGAGCGGCACGCCCTGCTGTTTGAACCAAGGAACGCTCATTTCTCAGGAATCCTTCTTTATCTGCGTCCAAAATCGCGACAAGTGAAACTTCAGGAAGATCAAGTCCTTCACGGAGCAAGTTGACTCCAATCAAGACATCAAACTCTCCCAAACGAAGCTGACGTAAAATCTCTACGCGTTCAATGGTATCCACTTCAGAGTGAATGTATCGACAGGGAACGCCTAATCGGTCGAGGTATTTTTGAAGTTCCTCGGCCATTCGTTTAGTCAAGGTTGTCACGAGCGTTCGCTCATCCTTGTCCCGACGAATTTGAATTTCCTCAATGAGATCATCAATCTGATTTTTGCTC
>JBFHGY010000654.1:0-2357 GCA_041582905.1 Crocinitomicaceae bacterium
GAAAAAATAACGGAATTGGAAAAGAAAAGAAATAAGCCAATCGATGTCCATTTCATTCGCTTCTTCCAAATTTCATTCTTTAAAAAAAGAGCGCCCAAAATGGCTAATCCCAACCAAAACATTGGAGTGATCAGAAACAATAAGGCTTTCGATAGAATGAAAAACATAGGGCAAAATTAATTGAATTGTCCTTGGAGACTCGGAAACAAGCCTTATTTTTGACTAAAAAACGAAAAATATGGCTAAAAGTGAAGCAGTTAATGATGCAGCAGAGGCAGTATCAAAAGGTGAATGGTTTGGATATTCAACGGACCAAATTATGGATTTATTGGTGAGCATTGGGGCAAAAATTGCCATTGCTATCGTGGTATTTATTGTCGGTTTTTGGTTGGCGAAATTCCTTTCAAAAACGGTCAAAAAAGTCTTAACGAAGCGAGATACAGATCCAAGTTTGATATCCTTCCTTACAAGCTTGGTTTCCATGTTGATCAAGGTGTTGACAGTGATAACAGCCATCACGCAATTGGGAGTTGAAATGACTTCCTTTGTTGCTATTCTCGGTGCGGCTGGTTTAGCCATTGGTATGGCATTCTCGGGAACACTTTCGAATCTTGCTGGTGGTGTCATGTTATTGTTCTTCAAGCCTTTCAAGGTTGGAGATATGGTTGATGTTCAAGGAGAACAAGGTATTGTTGACGAAATTTTGATCTTCAATACAATTCTGAAAACATTGGACAATAAAACGATCATTTTGGCAAACGGAGCGGTTGCAAATGGAACAATTACCAATTACACCAAAGCTGAAAAACGACGTGTAGATTTCGTATTTGGAATCGCATATGGAGATGATCTCAAAAAAGCAAAAGACTTACTCAAGAAATTTGCAGACGAAGATGAAAAGATTCTTTCGGATCCAGCTCCAGTGTTTATTGGACTTTCAGAATTAGCTGATTCATCTGTAAACATTACTGTTCGTGCATGGACGAAAACGGAAGACTATTGGGACGTTTTTTTCAGAATGAACGAACGAGTGTACAACGAATTCGATAAGGAAGGACTTTCAATTCCCTTTCCACAGGTCGATGTTCACCTTCCTAAAGGAGAATAGTGCACGAATTGATCAATCATCCCATCGTCAAGGCGTACATAGCGCACAACCATTTTGGCGAATTGTTGGGAATGGATTTCCGCGCGGATTCTCCCGGTGAGATAGAATATCACATGGAAATTCGCGAAAAGCATTTGGCAACTCCCCGTGCTGCTCATGGCGGCTCGGTGAGTGCCTTTATGGATGCTACAATGGGCGTGTGTGCGCTCACTCAAGTCGTTCAGGAAAACAACGTTGTTTCTACCATTGAAATGAAAATTTCTTTCGTGAGTCCAGCACTGATCGGTCGCAAGTTGATCGGAACGGCTAAGACGATCAAAAAAGGCAAACGCATTCTGTTTGTAGAAGGTCAAATTCATAATGAAGAAGGTGACTTGATCGCAATAGGCTCAGGTACATTTAATGTGTATCCAGCAGAAAAGGCAGGGTTTTAAATGAATAATTTAAAGGAAAGCCTAAAGATCGCAGGAGAAATCATGCTGAAGTCTACTTTTAAGTGGGTGCTCATTGTCTTTCTCGGAAGTTTTTTTACCCTATTATCTTTTTTAGTCGCCCTTTTTTGGAATCTTGATTTAATCATCGGAGAAGAGTATAAATTTGCTTCCTTCTTCTATGGATTGTTAAAGGAAAATATCCCTGCATTTCTGCTCGTTTTTGGCGCTCCCATTTTCTTCATTGTGTATGTGGTGATGGCTCAAAAGGTGACCATCAAGAATACTACCTATCTTCTAATGAGAAGTAAGGCAGGAGATTATGTGACTCAAGTGCTTGTTTCAGCCCTTGAAAAAATGTCGAGTAAGCATCAGTGGAGCTCGAATATCATGAATAAAGCTGCGTTGAAAATGCAGGTGTTACGCGAGATAAAGGATGATCCTAATGCTTCTGGAATTCAGCGATCAATCATTCGGTACGGATTTCGGAAAATTGATTTAGAGGATGTTGATTTTAAGAATGGAGAAAACCTTTCGGAAAAGCTGGTGGATAAATTCAAGCTTTTCTTTGAGGAAATGATGAAGCCAACTCTCATGTATTTTTGGATTCTTTTACTCGTTCAGTTTATTCTTCTCATTTCTTCACTTTTTTTGAGATAACCGAAACTGAATTCTCACGCAATAACAATTGAAAAAGGTATTTTTGTAGTATGGTTTTATTCCTAAATGATATTGGAACCGGAGAGGTTGTGTTGATCTTGGTCTTTATCCTGATTTTTTTCGGGTCGAAGAGTATACCAGGTCTGGCTCGCACACTC
>JBFHGY010000655.1:0-2356 GCA_041582905.1 Crocinitomicaceae bacterium
AAAAAATATTCCATTGAAGTTGACTTCGGAGCTGTCTATGGTAAAGAATTTGGCTTTTTAACTGGTGCTCAACCCACATCTGTCATGCTCGCAGAAGGATCAGAAATTACCGTTGAAAAGAAACGAAGCATTTATTGATCAAACGACATGAAAAATTTCATTTACCTATTCACATTTATCTTTCTGTCTGTATTCTTGACATCATGGACGTCTTCATACAAGAGTGATGCTTTGGATGCAATTAGTGTATACCAAGGTGAAAAGCGAATCGGTATTTGGAGAGAGTTTAGCGACCCTGTTCAAGCAGAGATTGTTTTAAGTGAAACAAATGACACCTTACTATTTTGGTGTTCCTCGGATGTCCGTTGGATGGATAGTTCGAGCTTATTCCTTACGACGAATAACGTTCCGTATAAAGGCTTGTTCCTATCATTTGATGACTCGACCTATTACAGCGAACGATATTTGTTGCCTTCCAATAGAATCGCGGAGGACATTGATCAGATTGAAGTTTGGAGAAAAACAGGGAGAAGCAAACAAATCGTTTTTCAGCTGAAAATCATCCGAGAGAATAATGAGTCAGAGAAATGTACTTGCTTGGATTCCCTTTATCTTCTCAAAAAGCAATACAGGGATCGCATCCAGTTCGATGAAAACGGAAAGGTCTTATACGAAATGACCCGCGATGAAATGGTGGACATGCACGGAAAAATCACCGAACAAGCGTCAACATGTGAGCAAATTAATCAAGAAGCAGACAGTCTTTGTCCTGCGCGGTTGAAAATTGATCGATTAGATGAAGATTTGGAATTGATTCAACGTGTGATTGAAATGAATAACGCTCCACGCGGTCGTAATGAAATTGATTCGTCCGACAACTAAAAAAGGACTGGAAATCCAGCCCTCCTTCATCGTTTCGGCAGAGTATAATTTCTTCTATAAACTTCGTTTAAAAGAAAGACGCCCCAAAGCGGTGACAAGTTGCATTTACTTTGATTCCGAGGAGATAAGTGTTACTTTCGAATCATAAATATGAGTTCGATTTTACATCGTATTCAGTACAAACACATCTATGTACTTCAACAAAGCCCTCATCCTACTATTCATCGCCGTACTCCCACAACTCGTCGGTGCACAGGACTTCACTCGAAAAACATTCAATTACGACAGTTTACCTTCGGAGGATTTCACCTCATGTAATGATGGACTGCTTGCCGAATTGGAATACTGTTTTCAAGCCATTTCCAACAACAATAGTGATTTAGCCGTACAGAAGTCAAAGCCTCTTTTCGAGGCCAATAAAGATTGTTACCAAAGCTACGAAGTGTACGGTTTTTCGCTCTTTCGAAATGGGAAATGGTACGAAGGATTGGACATCATTGAACAAGGAATTGAAACATTCGGGAGCGTCCCAGAATTGATCAAACGGAGAGCTAGTATGAGTATCGAAATGGCTCAATTGGGACCTGGACGGAAAAACATCGATGGAAGCACTGTTTTTAAAGCAAACTCAGAGGAGTACGATGAAGATCAATTTATGACCGTTAATTTCGAATCTGCCTTGACGGATTTGGAATATTTGATGGAGAATTACAATCGCGATGAAGAAACCTATTTGGTGGCGAAGATTCATCAACTACTGGAACATTATGATCGCTCTACCTTGACATTTGAGCGATTGCGAGACAATGAAGAATATGGACTGGATGCCGTATTCAACATTGCTGACAATTACTTGAATAATGATCAGTTCGATAAAGCAGAAAAAGAATTGCTCCTCCTTCTCTCTGAGTATCCTGAAGATGGAGAAATTTTGGGAAAACTAGCCGATGTCTACGGTGAAAAAGGAGACGAAGAAAAGGCGGATGAATATCATGAGAAAGCAGTGTTCTACAAAAACATGCCCGATTTCTCCGATTTGAGTTATTCCGAAGAAAATTTTGAGACACTTGTGTTGTTTGGAACCGACAATGCCACACCTAAAGAAAAGCGCGAAGGATTAAAGAAAATTCAAAAGGAAAAAGAGGAAGCGTACACGATTGATGTCTGCCTGATGATTTTGAATCTCCACATGAATCATGGGAATGGTGTGGAAGAGCTAGCGACAGAAATTTTGGGCGAAATTGGAAAACCATCCATTGAAAAAGTACACTTACTATTTCAACAAGATGTCTCCACCTGCACCATCACGAATCTTGCTGATGTGATGGCAAGGGTAAAAGAGGAAAGCTCTTGGGAATTGTTGAAGACCTACCTCCCATACATCGCGAATATGCCCATGACCTTGATTCCACCCAATGTTCCTCAAAAAATGATTGACTTCGATGAAAAACGTGGACTGATAGAAATTTTAACG
>JBFHGY010000656.1:0-2354 GCA_041582905.1 Crocinitomicaceae bacterium
AATCAATTTTCCTTTCGCTTCTCCCATTTTGTTGAATGCATTTCCATCCCACTGAAAGTTCATAGGGTTTCCTTCGATAGATGCGATAAGTGTCGCAAGTGCTTCTTCTGAATTCTGTTGAAAATTGAGAGGCATGGTTCCGTGGATACTGGCAATTCCGTGCCGCTGCATCCGCTGATGAAAATAAGTAACATCGCTGAAACCAATAATCCACTTCGGTTCACGAAGCTGCCCTGCCCAGTTGATGCGGTCCAATAATTGCACGCACCCGTATCCTCCGCGAGCACACAAAATGGCTTTTACATCATCTTGATCCAGTGCCTGCTGAAAGTCAGACAATCGTTGTGCTTCGTCTCCAGAAAAATAATGATGATTTCCGAGACAGTGCTCACTCAATTGAACCCGAAAGCCTGCCTTTTCCAAAAATTCTTTGGCGAAATAAACAGGTTCTTGCTCGATGGCTTTCGCTGGTGCTACAATCGCGATGAGGTCACCCTTTTCTAAGGAAGCTGGAACTTGATTCATGCGCTAAATGTACGGATTCATCTGATTTGTTTACATTCGAAGCATGATTACACCCTACAACGACGAATATTTTATGCGTAAAGCGCTAGAAGAGGCGCAAAAAGCATTTGACGCAGATGAAATTCCTGTTGGAGCTGTTGTTGTAGCGAATGATCAAATCATTGCACGCGCCCACAATTTCACCGAAAAACTCAACGACGTTACGGCTCATGCCGAAATGCAGGCGATCACTTCTGCAGCTGATTTCCTCGGAGGAAAATACCTCAAGGGATGTACGATGTACATTACGCTGGAGCCGTGTGTGATGTGTGCTGGTGCTCTGTACTGGTCACAAATAGATAAAATTGTCTTCGCGGCGAGTGATGAAAAACGTGGAGCCAGCACTGTTGGCGAACTGTATCATCCAAAAACAAAAATTGTGCGGGGTGTCCTCGAAGAGGAAGGAAAAGAGTTGATGCTGAAGTTCTTCCAAAAAAAGCGCTAACCAACGCTTTCGGAGTTTTCTCGTTTTCTGAAGTAGAAATTAGTAACTTTCACTAATTAATACGAACAAATACCTTACAGATGAAAAGACTGCTACTCATCGGGTGTGCGCTTTCGGCCACATTCGGATTTTCTCAAACAACACTTTATCAAGAAGATTTTGAAACAACCAACAGCTTTACCTTGAACAGCTCCGACTTAGGAGCGTCAACTACCTACAACACCTGGCTTGTAAACAACTCATTTACCGGAGGGTCGGGAACCTTGGTATGTATGGGGTTTCCTTTTTCGTTCACAGTGAACAATACACCAGCTCAACCCGCTGGAATCACAGGAGCACCGTCAAGTAATTACTTGCATATTTCGGCACAAGATGCCATTGCAAACGGAATTACCTGCGCATCCTACATTCCTGCAGATGGGACGTGTGTCATGGCTGAAACTCATTTCTCTAAGATGACAACCCCCATTTCTACGGTCGGTTATACAAATGTGACATTCGACTTTTGGTGGATGTGTGCAGGCAGTGCGACAGGATATGGTGAGTTGTACTACAGTACAGATAATGGAACAACATGGACCGTAAAGCAAAGCAACATGAATAATGTCACGAACTGGTCACAAACTGCGGTTACCGACCCAGCTTGGGACAATCAGGCGAACTTGCAATTTGCGTTTCGCTTCGTGAATAATACCAGCACCACTGCAGCAGACCCATCGTTTTGTATCGATCAATTATTGGTGACAGGAACAATTGCTTCTAACGCTATTACGGTAGATGATGTACAACCACTTACGAGCTGGTGTGAAGGTGATGTGGTAACCATGCAAGTATCATTTACCGCTACTGGAAGCTACAATGCAGGAAATGTATTCACAGCTGAACTTTCAGACGCGAGTGGATCGTTTGCAGCACCCACAGCTATTGGTACATTGACTTCCTCAACATCTGGAGCTCAACTGATTTCCGCGGCAGTTATTCCCGGAAGCATTCCTGCGGGAACGGGATATCGCATTCGAGTGGTAGCATCCGACCCTTCAACTGTTGGAACAGACAACGGTTCTGATTTGGTGATTCACCCATTACCTACGGTAACATCTTCTACTTATGCTGATATATGCGAGAACGAAGCGGCGTTTACATTAACAGGTGGAATGCCAGCAGGAGGAACCTATTCCGGAACGGGTGTTTCAGGGGGGGACTTTGACCCCGCCACTGCTGGAGCAGGAACATCAAATATTACGTATACGTATGCGGATGGAAATGGATGTTCGAATAGTGCAACGGAAACAATTACCGTATTAGCGGCGCCAACAGTAGATTTTACACTTCCGTTCAATGAAAT
>JBFHGY010000657.1:0-2349 GCA_041582905.1 Crocinitomicaceae bacterium
CATTTCTTCATCAATACAGGAATTAGAGACAATGCTTATTACTGGAACGAATTGCGCAAATGTTTGAACGTATACGTACGATTGAAAAAGATTTGTCCAAGTGTAGATAGCTTGAACATTGGAGGAGGATTCCCTATCAAGAATTCACTCGGATTCGAGTTCGATTACCAATACATGGTATCTGAAATCATCCTTCAAATCAAAACTGTATGTGAAGAGGCAGATGTACCCGTGCCTAATATTTTCACCGAGTTCGGTTCTTTCACCGTAGGAGAATCAGGAGCGATGTTCTACGAGATCCTATATCAGAAACAGCAAAATGACCGTGAAAAATGGAACATGATCAATTCATCGTTCATTACAACGCTTCCCGACTCGTGGGCCATCAACAAACGTTTCATCATGTTGCCGCTCACACATTGGGACAAACCCTACGAGCGTGTATTACTCGGTGGATTGACATGCGATAGTGATGATTATTACAACAGTGAACAACACGTAAACGCGATTTATTTACCATCATTTGTAAAGTACAAACCGTTATACATCGGCTTCTTCAACACAGGAGCTTACCAAGACAGTATTGGCGGCTTCGGAGGATTGCAGCACTGCCTGATTCCACAACCAAAATACGTCGTTTTGAACCGCGATGAAAATGGAGAACTAACATCACAGGTCTTCGCAGAACAACAAACAGCAAACGCATTTATGAATTTATTAGGCTATGAATAACAACAGAACATACGCAGGAATCCCGAAGGAATTTGCGACCTTGGAGAGAAGTAAAACTGCATTAATCACAGTCCCATACGACGGAACAAGTACGTGGGGAAAAGGTGCCGACAAAGGACCTGAAGCATTTTTAGAAGCATCCGAAAACATGGAGCTTTACGACATTGAAACGAACTACGAGGTGTACAAAGAAGGTGTTTACCTGAATGAAATGCCGAAAGATTTCGAGTCGCCAGCTGATATGGTCACAAAGGTCCACGATGAAGTAAAGGAGTTTATCCTCAAAAATAAATTCGTCACGCTTTTCGGTGGAGAACATTCCGTATCGATTGGATCCATTCGAGCATTCAGTGAAACCTTCCAAAATTTGACGGTTTTGCAAATTGATGCACACGCTGATTTGCGCAATGAATATGATGGAACACCATACAACCATGCATGTGCTATGCACGAAGCAAGTAAGACAACCAACTTGGTACAGGTGGGAATCCGAAGTATGGATGTTTCGGAGAAAAAGTTCATGAATACAGACAATGTATTCTTCGCGCATTCAATGGCGGAAGATGATTTTTGGCAGGATAAGGCGCTCGACTTGTTAACGGATAACGTGTACATCACCATCGATTTAGACGGATTCGATCCAGCGATTTTCCCTGGAACAGGAACGCCGGAACCAGGAGGATTGTATTGGTACGAAACACTGGCGTTTTTGCGCAGCATCTTCGAGACGAAAAACGTTGTTGGTTTCGATATTGTTGAATTGTGTCCTTCAGAAAACGATCGCGTTTCTCCGTTCAACGCAGCGAAACTGTACTACAAAATGTTGTCCTACAAATTTCAAGACAATTGGATTTAAAAGTCACAACATATCACTTTGAGGATCGATTCCATCTCGAAAAAGTCAAGACAATTTTTAAAGAGTCCCCTATTAAATCGGATTCAACTTTCTTGCTTTTCGAATTTGGAGACACGGCTTATGTGTACATGAAAGATTTTGGAAGTGTGGTGTTTATTAACATCCCAAAAGCGATTGTTTCCTCGGTAATGACCGATTTATCGAAAGAAAACAAAAGTGTGGAGATGCAAGAAAATACCATCGTAATTGACGAACAAAATGAACTTCGGGTAGAATTTGATACGATTACCATCCCTAGTTCCGATGCAGAGCTCATGCACATTATCGCATTGAACCTCGCACAATCATCGGCGCTACACAGGTATCAATCCATCACAGATGATCTACTTGAAGAGACACGTCAGTTCTCCATTCATCTTGAGCAAACAGGAAAAGTGAAACTGTCGCGCAAGCAAGTTGCTAAGTACATCGGACGAACGATGAATTTGCGCAATCGAATCGCTGAAAACTTATACATTTTCGAAGCTCCTCCTTTGGCTTGGACAGACGTTCGGTTATCTGAATTGGATACCAAACTCTCAGAAGAATTAGACTTTGAAAACCGCTATCGAGGGATACAGATGAGTTTGAACGTGATTCGCGAAAACCATGATTTTTACACCGAAATCCTCCAGCACAAACACAGCTCAATGCTGGAATGGATTATTATTTTACTGATCTTATTCGAGGTCGCACATATTTTTATCAAATAAAATGGAACA
>JBFHGY010000658.1:0-2344 GCA_041582905.1 Crocinitomicaceae bacterium
TCCTCCGTTTCCGCCTATTTTTCAAGTATCAATTACTATAAGCGCTACGCAAAACTCAATTTGAAGAATGCTGATGATCGCGACGTCTTCCTGCAACATGTAAGCGAAGCTGATATCCTGATTACGAACTTCAAATTAGGCGATGCTGAAAAATTTGGGATCGAAGATCAACTGCTGCACGCACTCAATTCGCGGTTGATCATTGGGAAAATAAACGGATATGGCTCCGAGGATGCTCGCGTAGCTTATGACCTTATCCTACAGGCGGAATCAGGATTCATGTCAATGAACGGAACGCCTGACAGTGGTCCAGTAAAAATGCCTGTTGCACTGATCGATGTCCTCGCAGCGCATCACCTCAAAGAAGGACTTTTACTTGCATTATACAATCGTGAACGGAGCGGAAAAGGAACCTCCATTAGTGTTTCTTTGTACGATGCAGCAGTGAGCAGTCTCGTTAATCAGGCCTCAAATTTTCTTATGGTCGATCATGTTCCCCAACGCATTGGAAGTCTTCACCCAAATATTGCGCCTTATGGTGAACTCTTCGCAACGAAAGACGGAGATACGATTACACTTGCCATTGGATCGAATGAACATTTTTCGAAACTGTGCGATGTTCTGGGAATGAATGAACTTGTTCAAGACGAGCGATTCACAAGCAATCAACAGCGTGTGATTCATCGAAAGGAACTTCAGCGTTATCTTGAAGAAGCCATTCAATCTCGAGAAACGACTTCACTTCTTGAGCGTTTGCAAACACTGAATATTCCTGCAGGTAAAATTCAAGATCTTCGCGAAGTCTTTTCTTCCGAAAAAGCACAATCGCTCATTCGAGAAGAAATGATTGATGGTAAACTCACAAAACGTATTACTTCAGTTGTCTTCAAATGAACATTGAAATCCGAGCGCCAAGAACTGAAGCCGAATGGCAGGACTATTACGATTTGCGCTATCGCGTTTTGAGAGCCCCATTGAATCAACCTTTGGGTTCAGAACGGAATGATGGTGATGAAACAGGAGTGCATTTTGCTTTGTACGAGGATGAAGTACTCATGGCGATTGCTCGTTTAGACAAAGCTTCCGACTATCAAGCACAAGTTCGTTTTGTTGCCGTTGAAGGTAATGCACAAGGAAAAGGCTATGGAAGAATGATTATGGAAGCTACCGAAATAGCTGCAAAAGAAAGAGGTGATTCAGAAATGATTCTTCAAGCCAGAGATTACGCCGTAGATTTCTACCTAAAATTGAATTACACCCTTGTAGAGAAAAGTCACCTACTATTCGGCGTACTTCAACATTTTAAAATGATGAAGCAACTGTAATCGCGAACTCACGCACCCTATTTATTCTTTCGAATGTTCTGATCGATGCGTTTGGTGAGTAGTTTAAACATCAATGTTCCATCTTTTTCTGAGACCTTACGTCCGAATCGGATGGTTTTACCGAGGTAATCAAACTCCAATCGTTCTCCACCCTTTACCCATGGAGAAGCTTCCCAAGTAGCTTGAAAGGATCCTTCTTTTACTTCGTGCTTGCGCATTTTTGAGATATTTTCTAGGAGGTAGCGATTGGCTTTTCCATACGTTCGAATTGACTTTTTGTAAACGAATGCTGCTTCATCAATTTTGATTAACTCTTTTCCCCAGAGCAACCAAAACAGCGATCTACCTACGCGTATTGCATAATAGGCCCAGAAAACCATGAAAATAATCAATGCGATTTCCAAATCTTGTTCAACAGGTGTTGTAAAGTAATAGACCGTCAGACTTATTCCAATCATGATCCACATAGCGAACCATGCTCCCATGAGCGATTTTACCCAGCCTTTCGCTTCAGGATGAATAACCACCGTTAATTTGTTTTGATCATCCACAAAACTAATACGTTCACCAATCCATTTCATGGTACAAAAATAACAAAGAAAAAGGGTGGTTCGCATCTTACGAACCACCCTTTTTCACGGATCAATGTATATTCTTATTCAATGACTAATCGTTTTGTCATTCGCTGTCCATTTACGGTCAATTCAACAAGGTAAACACCAGCGCTTAAATCAGCTGTGTTCATTTGAATTGTTGACGAAGTTTCAACAGCTCCATAGTTTCTTGCAGCCATTTCTTTCCCCGACATATCCAATAAACGTAAAGCAACATCAGAGGTTGCCTCTAGATCGATTTCAACAATTGCATACGTTGAAGCAGGGTTTGGATATACTCCAAATCCTTTCAAGTTTTGCTCAAGATCAGTTAAGTTCGCCAAAGCTTCAATTCCTGATTTACTTGCGTTATCGATACGTCCCGTTGGATCCATCATCATTCCAATGATGTGAATGTTTTGCTCA
>JBFHGY010000659.1:0-2339 GCA_041582905.1 Crocinitomicaceae bacterium
CTTCAGTACCTCGGGCCGGAATCGAACCGGCACGCCCGAAGGCACAGGATTTTGAATCCAGCGCGTCTACCAGTTCCGCCACCGAGGCATTTGGAATTGGTGGGGGCAAAGATAGTCATTTTCTTTAAACAACAAATACATTCGTTAATTTTATTAAAGGAAATCATCCATCTCGATCATTTTGGCTAACATTGCTCCATGGGAAAAGTTTTGATTAAGAACATCAAAGGATTGGTGCAGTACGGCGAAAATGTACCGCAATTTAGACGTGGGGAAGAGATGAAAACCTTGCCCATTTTGGAGAATGCCTTTTTGGCACTCGAAGAGGGTGTAATCGTTGCGTACGGGTCGATGGACGATTGGGGAGGAATCACCGATTGGAGAGATCTTGAAGTGATCGACGCAGAAGGGAAATACGTGCTTCCAGCATTTTGTGACTCACATACACACACCGTTTTTGCGAAAAGTCGTGAAGAAGAATTTGTGGATCGAATCAATGGACTTTCCTATGAAGAAATTGCCTTGAAAGGCGGTGGAATTCTCAATTCGGCGCGAAAATTAGCCGATATGTCTGAAGATGAACTCTTCGAACAAGCCATGGAGCGCATCGAATTATTGAAATCATACGGTACGGGTGCCTTGGAAATTAAATCGGGATATGGTTTGTCTGTGGAAGCTGAGCTGAAAATGCTTCGCGTGATCAAACGCTTGAAGGAAGCAACAGGTCTTGCGATTAAATCAACGTTTTTAGGAGCGCACGCTTTTCCAGCGGAATACAAAGAGAACCATCGCGGCTATATCGATATGATCATCAACGAAATGATTCCAACGATTGCGGAGGAGAAACTGGCCGATTACATCGATGTGTTCTGTGAACGCAATTATTTCTCTGTAGACGAAATGGCGGAGATCTTGGAAGCAGGAGCAAAAGTTGGATTGCGACCTAAAGTACACGTGAATCAGTTTTCGGCTTTGGGTGGAATTAAAAAAGCGGTTGAAATGAATGCGCTTTCGGTGGATCACTTGGAAGAGTTAACGGACGATGACATTGAAGCGCTCAAAGATTCCAATACCATGGCGACGATCCTTCCGAGTTGTTCGCACTTCTTGTCGATTCCTTTCGGAGACGCGAAGCGTTTGATGGAAAATAATGTGGCGGTCGCTTTAGCAAGTGATTTCAATCCTGGATCGACACCCAGCGGAAACTTGCAATTTGTGTGGTCATTGGCGTGTGTAAAAATGAGAATGACACCCGAAGAAGCCCTCAATGCCTTAACAATTAATGGTGCGTATGCGATGGATCTTTCCGCTACACATGGCACGATTTCTGTCGGAAAGAAAACGCCGATTCTTATCACAAAGGAAATACCCAATTTGGCGTACATTCCTTATGCGTTTGGTGATCAACACATCGAACGAATTATCGAGTAGAATCAGCAATAATTTGTACTTTTAATTCCTATGATCAAATACCTTCTCATATTCGCTATTGCTGCAGGAACCTTTTCAGCATCAGCACAATTGGTTGACGAAAATCATCAGCTCCTTTGGGAAATTTCTGGAAATGGATTGAAGAAGAAGTCGTACCTCTATGGAAATTACCATACCAACGATAGACGTGTCTTCAATTTGGCCGATTCGGTGTATTATGCATTGAATCACACGGATGCTGTTTCTCTCGAAGTGGATATCTTCAGCGATTTCGATGACGATTACTATTGGGATACACGCTACGGTTCAATTCGATTCAACTACGATAAAAATGGTGAACCGTACACAAGCTCGAAGAAATCAACAGAAACGCGCTATGGTGATGAAGATGGAATGCCGCAGTTTTTGGATGCGTATTTTCATCAGTATTGCTTGAATGCAGGGAAGGAGTTTTATGCCTTGGAAACAATCGAGTTTCAGGAAAGCATTGGCTCGGGAGGATCGTTTTACACGCCTGATTATTGGAGATGGTCGTCACTCATGACGCGCGAAGACATCATCGGGATTTATCTCAAAGGTGATATCTACGAATTGGATAAGCTCATGCGTTCGACGCTCGGAGGGAAAAATGGGTACTACAAAGAACTCATTACGGACAGAAATTTTGGAATGGCCGAGAAGATGGACTCTTTGATGCGTATCGAAAACTTATCGTTGTTTACAGCTGTTGGAGCGGGACACTTGGCGAGTTCAACGGGAATCATCAACTTACTTCGTAATAAAGGATATTCTGTTCGAAAAGTGATGGCAACGTACAGCAATGATGTGACCATCGATAAGCTGGAAGTAAAAAGCAAACGATCGTATTTATACGAAAACGATTCCATTGGTGTACAAGTGGAATTCCC
>JBFHGY010000660.1:0-2336 GCA_041582905.1 Crocinitomicaceae bacterium
AAATGAAAACGTAAGAGGTAAACTTACTCCAGGATAACTCTCAACGATGTTGGTGTTATCGAGAATGGCAATTTTTTCATGATGAATGGTGGTCACTGGCCGCATTTGCAGGATCCAAAAACCCGTCTCATCAAAACAAAATTCAATATCAGCAACCGCATCCAGTAACTTCTCTGCCTTCATGACTTCATTATGGACTACTCGGATATTCTCATCAGACAAGCATGGAATGTCGGACAGTTTAGTAGACACATCTTCCTTTCTTAATCCTCCAGAAGAATCAAACACCAACTGACTCTTCTTCGAACGCACCTCCTTTGAAATACGCTCATTTTGACGATTGACGAGATAAGTATCAGACTCTACTTTGTCCGCCACAATTCCTTCTCCAGCACCATATCCTGCAACGATAATGGCATCTGCGAGATTTCCCGTAGGATTCATCGAAAAAGCAATTCCTGAAGTTTCTGCCACAATCATTCTTTGAACAATCACCGCAAAATCCATATTGTGCAACCCAACACCTTGTTTCATGCGATAAGCGACCACACTCGGACTCCACGCTGATGCCATGCATTGCTTGATCCTCTCCAATAATTGGTCCCTCGAAACATACAGAAATGTCTCATGCTGACCAGCAAAAGACGCTGATTCGCCATCCTCTGCCCCTCCAGAAGACCGAACAGACGCGTACAATTCATCTTTATCGAGAAGGAGATCGAATTGCCTCAAGATCTCTTCCTCTTCTTCATTGGAAAATGAATAAGTTAATATGGAAGACTGTATTTCTTTAAGGAGTGTATCTCGCGATTGCGTTTCCAACTCCTCTAGTTTCGCTATTTGCATAGACAATTTCCTAGTGATCTTGTGAAAAAGCTCATTCGTAACCACAAAAAATGGAGGAACTCTAAAACCAGATTTGATCAGCTCCGCAAGGTAAAATCCTTTACCTCCCAGTTCAATATTACTCATTCGATGAATGTGTTCATCGTTTGAAAGAATGGTTTTCATACTCCCAAAATAACGTCAGAATACGCTAAGAAAACAAATACGAGAAGAGTTAAAAAGAACAATGCCGTGTACACCATCGCGACATTTTTCAGAATATTCCTTTCAGGAATTGGTTTCGCAATAAAACGTCCATAGGCGAAAATCACAAAGATTAAGTAGCACCCCAAGAGAATGTAATATCCCACATGAAGATCGAGCGAATACGCCAAAAATGCACTTGATCCTGCCGAAATCAAATAGAGAATCAATGGGATTGAAGAAGCTCCTTTTGGTCCAAGAATGCGAGAAAATGTAGCATAACGATCAATTTCTTGACTCGGTGCCTTGATTTTCCGCGAAACTTCCCACGCGGTTACAGGCAATGCAAAGCTCAATAATAAATAAAGATGATTCACCTCAAAAGACTCATACGCCATACCCGAAGCCAGAGAAATATGAATCAAAACAAAAATGATCGAAAGTGGCAGCGGTTGATGGGTGATCATTGCTACCCATGGTTTCCGAATGTGCAATTCCTCAAAGAAGAAATATTTGAAAGTACCCAAGGCGTAGATCATCACACCAACGAACACCCAAATACTCGCAGGTGCCAACCAGATATTGACAACAACGAGCACACAAAAGCTAAAAATCGCCAATCCATACACATCCTGAATGAGCACGGCACCTCTCGAAACGGGACGATCTGGGAAAATATCATGATCCAAATCGACATCTTTGATATCATCGAAGGTTCGTATCAAGAGCATAAAGAAAAATGCAGTTATCATTCCCGCTACGCTATATCGATCGAATACTGGTTCAACCTTCGAAATCAGTTGGACGAGGTACGACAAACAAACGTATAGGATAACGGAAAAAGGTGCGTAGACGAGTGCAGGAAAGCGCTCTGTGAAATAGACACCCAGTCGATGTGGTAATGCTTTGGTCAGGCTCATTATGTGAAGATACAATTTAATTCCACACTTTGAACCAGTTGAAGTTCAGTAATTGAATCCTGTGTGAAGAACCGAAAATCAGAAAACAGCACAAAAATCGTAAATAGAATACGATCTAAGGATGTATTTTTACTAAATGAATCAAACGCATAAAATCTACGCTCTTTTTAACCAGAATTAAGAGATTTCGAACGAACCCAAATACTTATTTTCCCGTCGAATACCTATATTGTTCGGCGTACCCAACATTACCCACTTAAATCAAAAACATGAACAACATTTCGGACCTAACACTTAAAGAAGCCAGAAAATTCTTAAAGGATATTGGCGACAAAGAAGGAGCTAAAGAAATCAAACAAATCATTAAGGAAAATCCAGAGAAAGCAG
>JBFHGY010000661.1:0-2334 GCA_041582905.1 Crocinitomicaceae bacterium
CCGAATGAAGAACGTGCTTCGTTTTGTGCCGAGCGCATGCTTTCTTCGAAATCTGCTTCATTTTCTACCAAACGCATCCCTTTTCCTCCACCTCCAGCAGATGCTTTAATCAAAACAGGGTACCCAATTTGATTGGCGATATCTTTGGCTTCGTCTACACTGGTAACAGCGCGATCGATTCCCGGAACCAAGGGTACATTATATTCTTTAACGGCTTGTTTCGCGGTCAATTTATCTCCCATCAAATCCATCGCTTCTGGAGAAGGGCCAATGAAAGTGATTCCTGCTTCGCTCACTTTTCGGGCGAATACGGCATTTTCAGACAAAAATCCATATCCAGGATGAATTCCGTCAACATTTAATTTTTTACAATAATCAAGGATGAGGTCTTGCTTCAAATAGCTTTCTGCGGAAGGTCCAGCTCCTACGTGAACAGCTTCGTCGGCTTCCATTACATGTGGCGCAAATTCATCTGCGTCTGAATAGATCGCAACGCTCTGAATCCCCATTTTCTTTAAAGTTCGAATAACTCTACGTGCAATTTCGCCACGATTGGCAATCAATACCTTTTTCATCTGTCTCAATTATAGAAAGCGCCTAAGTTACCAAAATTGAAAGTTATTATCGTTACATTTTTTCAATCAATTGTCTCCTTCAGTCGTAATTTCTCCTTCTTTCGGAGGGACAGGAACTTGTCGTTTTTTGCGCTTGTTTTTATTTCGTTTGTTCTCTTTCTTTCTAAATATATCAAGGAAGGCTTGTAGTGCTTGGAAGTCATCTGGGCCGTTAAAATCTTCTTGATAATGGATACCTGCGCCTTGCGTAAAGTGTCCTTTCTGCTGATCCTGAATGATCGTTTTGTCATTCGATTCATTAAAGATTTCCACACGGAAGGTTCCATTTTCATTCAAGAGATACTCCAGATTCACATCTCCGATAATGGAACTGTGATTGTTGGCCTCGGTTTCCACTCCAAATGTCCCAGAGATAATCAATCGGTCGTCGAGGAAGCCTTTTCTTAATCCAACTTCCACGGTGTTGTCCTGCGTTAATTGATCATTATCGATGTTCAAGTTCAGTTTATAGTCACTGGAAATTTTACCTAGTAAGGCGTTGATTTGGTTTTCGAGCAAGTCCATGGCAGCTCCGCCGCTGGCTGTTCCTTCACCGTCACCGAGTGGTTGGAAGGTGTTTGCGAGCATAAGGGAGAAGAATTGTCGGTTGAGTTCGTCTTTGTCTTTACGTACGCGTTCAATCAATGTTTTTCCTGCGCTGTTGGCATTTGGAGCCGTAATGTCAAATGAAATGGCGGGCTTGAGTAGGGTTTCCGTCAAAATCAAATAACAACGGATCTGCTCATGTGCATTTGTTCCACCACTAAATTGGTCAGCGCTCAATGCCGCAATGTTCGCACTAACTGTTTTGTACGTTTTTAAGTTGAGTTGGGCGTTGTATGGATTTCCTGTCCAAGCAATATTTCCTCCTTTCTCAATAATAAATGGTTGTTTCACCACGCCCATGGCGAAGTCGTAGACTCCTTGGGAAATAGTATAGGTTCCATCCATACGGATATCGCCTAGATTATCGAGTCGAATGACCATGTTTCCATAGCCTTTTGCTGAGATGATGTCTCCCAATTCTTCATTGAAAATAATTTGGAGGTCGGCATCATCGGTCACGTCAAAATGGAGGTCGAGATCAACACCTGTAAAGTCAATTTTCCGTTCGCGCTTGCCATTCATACCGCTTGAATCCTGGATAAATGTGATGAAGTCAAATTCTTCATCGATTTCGCCTGCTCCGTACATTGGGAACTTTACGTCTGTTCCTCGTTCCGTTTTGATGTTCACAACAACGGATAAATTGTCGGCGTAGCCAGAAATGTTCGCGTCTCCCGTGGCATAAGCCTTACCATAGTAGATGGCATCAGGGGAATATTCGGAGTTCATCACAAGGAAACGATCCAAGGGTTCACGAATCCATGGTTTTTTCGGATTGCGTGGTACACCTTCCAGTTCCAAATCGACGAGTAGGTCGAAGTTGAATCCTTCGAAATTTTCGTGATAGACTGCTCCAATCAGGGAACCAGAATTTCCTTCTTCATCAAAAATCGGAATCGCATCGATGTAGAATCCATATTTATCTACGGTAATCGGTCCTTCAACACCGAATCGTGCGCCAAGGAGTCCAACGTTTGCGGTTGCATTATCCAATCGAATTTGTCCTTTCAACTCAGGTTCAGATGGCGACCCAAGAATGGCTAGTTTTCCGTTAAGTACACCTTCAATTTCATCCACTACGTCTGGATCCATGAAGGAATTGGTAAATGAGATA
>JBFHGY010000662.1:0-2310 GCA_041582905.1 Crocinitomicaceae bacterium
ACCTGGAATTTATTTTGTACACATCTTGACGGCGAAAGGAAGCCAGAAATTTGAGATTTACAAGAAGTAAAAGATTGCTATTTTTAGAGGCTGATTCTGTTCCATTCCGAACGAATCAGCTTTTTTTATGCCTATGAAGACAATCTTTTCGATATTCGTTAGTATCTGTTTGACGTCTACAGTTTGGAGTCAATCCGAAGGAACAATCAATGGATTTGTTCGTGACGAAAAAGGAAATCCCATCATTGATGCAGCGGTTATCTACAAAAAGGACATTACGCAAGGAGCACTTGCAGATGAAAACGGTTTTTACGAGATGAGTGTTCCTGCTGGTGAAGCAAAGTTGATTTGCAGATACTCAGGAATGATGCCAGATACGATCACAGTTGTGATAACGGCAGGTGAGACCTTAACACGAGATATTGTCTTAAAACCAATTATCACGGATATTGAAGGGGTGGATGTTAAAGTGGGGAAGTTTGATAAACCTTTGGAGGATCAAACAGTTTCCATGGAGATTATTCGTCCTGAATTGATCGAGAATAAAAACACGCGAAGTATCGAAACGGCATTGGATCAAACTCCAGGACTCAATATTCTGGATGGAGAGCCGCAAATCCGTGGAGGAAGTGGATTCACCTTCGGTGTAGGATCGAAAGTGGCAGTAATTGTTGATGATATGCCGATGTTATCTGGAGATGCTGGTCGTCCAGAGTGGGGATTCATCCCTGTTGAAAACATTCACCAAATAGAGGTAATAAAAGGAGCCTCTTCGGTATTATCGGGAAGTTCAGCTTTGTCTGGAGCAGTACACATTCGAACCAAATACCCAGGTTTGAAGCCATTGACGAAAGTGAATGTGTACTCTGGTTTATACTCGAAACCGAGTATCGAAGGTGCGGACTGGTGGGAGAATACTCCGCTCATTTCAGGAGCCAATTTCTTACATTCTCGTCAGATTGGAAATTTGGACTTAGTGCTTGGGGCGAATGTCAATTATGATCACGGATATATCGGTCCACCACGAACAGATTCCTTGGTGATTGAAGACACCATTTCTGCATTTAATGAACAACAAATGGCCTCGAAGCGAGCGCGTTTCAACTTCAATGTACGCTATCGCTCTAAACGTTTCAAAGGGTTGAACTACGGATTGAATGGAAACGTAATGGTGGCTCAATCCAATTTGGCATTTGCCTGGCTCAACGATTCTTCTGGACTGTATCAGGCTTACCCAGGAGCAGTGTTCTTGCAAGATCAATTGATTTTTCATGTGGATCCTTTCCTCAATTTCTTGACAGATACGGATGGGAAACACCATTTTAGAATGCGCGTACTTCATGCAGATAATGAAATGACGGCGAATCAGTCGAACCGTTCGACAACCATATATGGTGACTACATGTTTAAACGATCCTACGCAAGCTTGAAAGGATTTGATTTCATCGGTGGGTTGACAAGTACGTATACGAGTTCGTTTGCCAATCTGTATGCAGGTGGAGGAAGTCCGTACAATGATATTTTGAACATATCCGCGTATTCGCAAATCGAGAAGAAATTCCAGAAAGTTTTGAATGTATCACTCGGAGGGAGACTGGAGTACTTCGAGTTAAATGATACGATTACTGCCATCAAACCCGTATTCAGAGCAGGAGCGAGTTTGAAATTGTATCAGGCAACATTCCTACGTGCCTCATACGGACAAGGCTACCGTTTCCCAACAATTACCGAGCGATACATCCGAACAGGGGTGGGGAACTTTGGTGTATTCCCAAATCCAAATATTCTTCCAGAAAGCAGTTGGAACGCAGAAGTAGGAATTAAGCAAGGAATCAAGTTTGGAAACATCATGGGATATTTTGATATCGCTGGTTTCTGGCAAGAATACGAGAATACGATCGAGTATTTGTTTGGCTTCTGGGGTGATCCCGCTGTAGATCCAAATCAACTCTTCGGATTTAAGTTTGTGAATACAGGAAATTCGCGTGTGCTTGGATTAGATCTTTCGTTTTCTGGAAAAGCGAAGTTGGGTAAAAGCATCGATTTAACCTTTATGACGGGATACAACTATATCGTTCCGAAAACACTGAATCCAGACTATGTGTATGCCATCGATGAACTGGATCGACCTTACAGCTATAATTCCACTTCCTTGGATTCTACTTCACAGATTCTCAAGTATCGTTTCTTGCATAATGTCAAGGGAGATTTTGAAATCACGGTAAAAAGGAAACTTTCAGTAGGGTTTAGTGTGAAGTATTTCAGTAAAATCATCAACATGGATGGCGTTATTGAAGAGTTTGAAATCGC
>JBFHGY010000663.1:0-2299 GCA_041582905.1 Crocinitomicaceae bacterium
CATCGACGTGCGATCCGAAGAGCGCTTTTTGGCGAAAGTACCTGAACCCAGAGCAGGACTTCGGTCTGGAAATATTCCTAACTCCATCAATATTCCCTATACTGAAGTCCTACACAATGGCAAATACAAATCCAAAGAAGAATTGGTGCGGATATTTGAGAAAGCGCAATTGGACGATCGACCGATTACCTTTAGTTGTGGTTCTGGAATTACCGCATGTATTGTCCTTTTGGCGGCAGAGATGGTTTTGACCAATGGCGTCTCCGTGTATGATGGCTCGTGGACTGAATACGGCACAAAAATGAAGTAAATCTAAATGATGAAAGATATAGAACAGAAAAATCGGGTAGAGGTCGAATACAAACAACGAATCAATCGAGTTTTCGCATATATCGATGAAAACCTTCAAGCCAACTTATCATTAAATAAGGTTGCAGAAATTGCCTTTTTCTCACCTTTTCACTTTCATCGAGTTTTCAAATTTGTTACTCAAGAAACTTTAAATGAATATATCACTCGACGGAGAATTGAGAAATCGGCGTCCGACTTGCTTCACAAAAACATCTCCGTTTCGGAAATTGCGCTCACTTATGGATTCGGTGACCTCTCTTCCTTTTCCAAAACATTCAAAAAATACTTCGGAGTGAGTCCTACTGCTTTTCAGGAGCAAAACCCACATAGGTTTAGCAAGATTCGACAACTTGAAAGCAAGAATGGACAAGCCTATCCCGACTACGACAAATACATTTGTATCATTCATAAACTTAAAAACTGGACAAAGATGAATGCACAAATCCAAATTAAAGAATTACCAAGAATGGACTTGGCTTACGTAACGAGTGTTGGTGCTCACAATGTATCGACCGCTTACGAAACACTGGTTCAATGGGCTACTCCTCACCAATTGATCAACTCAGAAACCAAAATGCTAACGATCTACCATGACAGCTTTAAAATTACTCCTCCTGAAAAAGTAAGAATTAGTGCTTCTATTATACTAAATGAGGAAGTTGAGGCGAAAGGAGAAGTGGGTCTGACATCGATCAAAAATGGAAAATACATTGTTGGAAGTTTTGAAATAGGAATGAACGAATTTGAGAAATCATGGACGGGATTATTTCTATGGATGAATGAAAATGGATATCAAAAAGCTGATCGAGAACCCTTTGAAATTTTCCACAACAATCCAAACCAACATCCTGAAGGCTTTTGCATCGTAGATTTATGCATCCCAATCCTGTAGAAATGAAGAAATCCATCCTTTTTCCCCTTTTGATTCTGGCTGCATGCACCCAAAACACCGAGCACAAGAAAGAAGCAGAGAAAGATCTTACTGCCCCCAACCCATCCACCCAAACAGTACAACCTGTTGAAGCGGAACAAACGGATCAAAAGGCCAAACGCGCAGAAAAATGGCTAAAGGACGCCTTGCACAATTACTTTGCGGAGGAAATGCCCGACCGGTCAACGATTATGACAGAAACATTCAGCGCGTACAAGGGAGATATGATGAACGCTACCTACACACATGGTATTCCTCTGGATTCACTCAAACGTAAATGGTCGTACAAATACGAAGTTTCGCACGAAAAAACGCTAGACGGATTTCTGATTAACGCACAAGATTACCTCAATGTTGTGATCGACAGCTGCGCATTGCTTTCCTCTTCCGATGATGGAAAATATGTATTCAAAATTGTACTGTATGATACGGGGTTTGATCGCTATTCTGAATCAGACTTAACTGTAATCGAATACCGAGATGCCTTCGCCATTGATGATTCAAAAGAGTATTTTCGAGAGAAAAGTATTACCGCAACTCAGTAATTATCTCTTTATCTTAACCCCAGCAATCATTATTGCTCGCGTAGAATCATGAAAAATGCCGTTTACCTTTCACAAGATTATGGTTGGTTCGTCGGAAACTTCGACAATAATCAAACACATCAACACTTTGCTCTTCAACTGAGCATTCCGCTTGAGGGGAAAATCACTGTTAAAACCGAGGAAACGACACTGGAGACGCACCAACCTGTTTTCATCCAATCCAATGTGATTCACCAACTTGAATCAGAATTTCCACATTTCCTCTTACTGATGAATCCAGCTTCTTCCGTCGGACATTTTTGGGGACAACTCGCTCAATCGGAACTACAAACCGTATCCCAACTTGTTACTCAAGAGATGAAATCCGTTCTCGAAAAATACCAAAATGAGCCAACTTTCCCGAAGCAACTCAACGCGGTGATCAATCGATACAGCTGCTTTTGCGACACACATCAACAATCAAGTGATGATC
>JBFHGY010000664.1:0-2289 GCA_041582905.1 Crocinitomicaceae bacterium
ACGATACGTAAATGATCATCGGGTTGTTTGGATACATCATCGAGTGCCTGAGTCGGAATGGATCCTCGTGTACTTTGCCATTTCGCGAGTGCTTGGTCAAATCGTTCTTCTGTGAAGGGTTTGAGTAAATAATCGACTGCGCAGGTTTCGAATGCCTTAAGCGCATATTCATCGAAAGCCGTAGTAAAAATCACAGAAATGGGTTCGTCGACTAATTCAAGCATCTCAAAACCATTGATTTTGGGCATTTGGATGTCTAGAAAAATCAAATCAGGCTGAAGCGAGTCGATGGCTTTTAAACCTTCATAACCATTGGAGCATTCTCCAACAATGGCGTATCCTTCTTTTTCTTCGAGAAAGGAGCGAACAATGGAACGCGCCAGCGGTTCGTCGTCAATGATGAGTACCTTGATCATGTGAGTGGAATGGTTAAATGTGTGATAAATTGGCCGTCTTCAGCTCTTGTTTCGAGTTGTTGCTGCTGGCCGTAAATGAGAAAAATTTTCTTTCGGATGGAGTTCAGACCATAGCCAGTTCCTGCTGAGGCTCGCTGCGCATCTTCATCGAATGGATTTCGGACGAGGATGTCAATTTTATCGTTGATGCGTTGAATAGCAATGGAAATGTCAACTTGATCGAGCGAGCCGTATAAGCCATATTTGATGGCGTTTTCAATAATCGGTTGAAGAATCAAAGCAGGAACCTTTTCCTTTTTTACTTCTTCGTCAATGTCAAAGGAAACGGTGAGTCGATCTCCAAATCGAATCTGTTCAATCGCTACGTAGCGTTTCAAGTGGTCAATTTCCTCGTTCAGGGGAATGAGTTCTTGATCATCTTCTTGAACGGCTCTCCGCATGAAGTCAGAAAGCAAATGAATCATTTCGCGTGCTTTTTTTGGATCAACCACGGTGAGGGCACTAATCGAGTTTAAACTGTTGAATAAGAAATGCGGTTTGAATTTCTGTTGTAGGCTATTCAACTCAATTTTAATCGATTCTCGCTCTTTGTCAATAGCAAAGGATTGAATTCGTGAAACATGAATCCTTTCTTGGTCAATCCAAAGAATGGCTGTGATGAGGAAAAAACTAAGTGAAATGAGCGCGCCTCGCACAAGAATGGTTTGATAAACAAACAGTGAGTACGCAGCTTCGGTTGACAACGATCGAGTGATGGCATAAATAAGCAACACAGACAAGCCAGAAAAAAGAATAGTGCTCGAAACGTTAGGAAGTCCAAAGACTTTGTTGGTGTGGAAGTAGCGTTGAATGACGGTGATGATCAGCAGAAAAATGAGCAGAGTTCCTAATTGTGTAAATACATCAATCGTAATGCTTCTGGCCGAGATTGGTAAAAAGTTCAAGTAGATGACCGGCAAAAGTGAAAGCGCAAAAAGCAGGATAATCAATTGGATCATCCTGTAGTTGAATACGCTTGGTTTTTGCATGCTCATGATTTGCTAGTTATAGGTAACTATGAATTTCAACACCTCCAAAGAAACAGTTTCCTGTTAAGATAAGCACTTTTTGATCGTCCGTTTCCGATGCATTCACCATTGGGCGCTTTTCCTCAACTCCTCCAAAGATGGTTGTCAATTCAGATTGAACGCGCCAGTCTGCGGGAACCGCAATGGTTAATCCTCCAAAGATGGTTGTTGTATCAATTGTTGCTGGTTGTTGAAGATCTGCATTAATCAGGTTGAGTTCGGTTCCTCCAAAGATGGAACTGATGCTCGCTCCGCGGAAGTTTTTACTTACAATCGTCTTTTCGGTTCCTCCAAAAATGGTGCTTGTCTCAAAGTAATCGGCACTTGCCTCTTCTTTTGATGAGTCAAAAAGAACACTCTCGAACTCCTTTTTCTTCTGATTTCTTTTGTCAAATCCGAGCGCTTTCCAAAGAATGGTGGCTCCAACACCAATTACTACAACAGGTAGTATGAGTTTTGAATCAATCGTGTGCGGTTTGAATTCATTAATCAAGAATACCAGTCCAACACCGACCATCACGTAGCCAGAGAGCTTTCGGAAATTGTGCTTAATTAAAGTAACAAGTCCAATAGCGATGAGAATCATTTTCCAAGAGTAAATCCAGTTGGGGATATTCATTCCCGTAACATCCAATAGGAAAACAGTTCCAAAGGCGATAAAAAGTAAGCCCGCTAATATTTTTGAGTATTGCTCTCTTCTTCGATAATCCGTGTCTATTTTTTCCATGATCGTATTTTTTGTCGTTTGCTTAGATCAAATGTACGTGGACAATCGTGGGATTAAAAGAACGAATCGGCGAATGGTG
>JBFHGY010000665.1:0-2280 GCA_041582905.1 Crocinitomicaceae bacterium
ATCAACTTTCTGATAGTGAATTCTTTCTATGCAATAAAAATGTTTTGACTAAGTTGACGAGCAAAATCACCATTAAAGTGGGGACAGACAACAAAGCGAGTGTGTAACCCATCTGTACTTCATGCGTGGTATAGCTACTGATGGGCATCATTTGAAATTGCAATAGGAACAGGGTGAATAGAATACCGAAGCACAATACAAATGTGACAATGGCGATGAATCGGGTTCTCCAAATATTCACAACAAGTAAGATCGCGACCATCAGACTGAGTGGTAAAAACACCATCCCGAAATCGTAACCGTATTCGACTGTAACCGTTGTTCCTCGCCAGCGCGTTGTGTGTTCAACGTATGGCAAGAACAACGAAAACAAAAAGAGTAGGAGCGGCAGGGGCGAGATGAACTTTAAGTGTTTCATAGGTTATTGTTTTTTCTCAACTTGATAGACCAATCGAACTCCAACGTAGGGAGATGATTCGCCTTTTGTTAGAACAGATTTGTACAATGCGGCGTTGTATTGATCATCGCCTTTTGTCTTCGCATCGTTGTAAAAATTTGTTCCGACGACGTAGTTGGCAGGATTGTTCGGGTGTTCTGTCCCCATTTCAAAATACTCCCAAGACGATGAATCTACGCGATCTAAGACCAATTCAGACACGTTTCCATTGAGAAATTTGAAGGGAGTATCTGGAAGTGTATTGGCTTGATACCATAATTGATATTCCAATGAAGGAGTCCGCTTGTTTAACTTTTTTCCTCTTTTTAAAACAAGAGGATTATAATTCACAGCTTGATAGAATGGAAATTCTGCTCCAAAAATTTCTCTGTCATAGCGAGTAAAATAAGTGTTCGGATGTGTTATAGCATGCCAGTAATTATTCGAATCGACAACTGCTTTTAATGCGAATTCATACTCTCGCAGGTAAGGAGGTCGTACTGTGATAGTGAGTCCTTCCTTGTTGAACTTTTTGTTCAGTTGCCTTTGTTTCCAATGACAATACGCCAATATTTGATCTTTGGTCAAATTCGTTACAGGGTAATTTCTATATGCAGGATGCCAGGACATGCTCCCTATGAATTCTCCTACCATACCAAGCTCCTGACGGAAAAACCCTAATGTGTCAGGGTAAATGGCAACGGAAAACGAATCATTCTGACGGTAGATTAATTTGCGTGTATCTCGTTCAATGCGTTTGTAGTAGCGTTTCGGTCGTGGATAATACATGCTTTCGGTTGCGCGAAACCAGCTGATATCATCAATCTTTTTTCTCCGAGAAGTAGTCAATCCATATTTCAATGCTTGTTGATCGCGCTCCACAGAATCGAGTTCTTTGAGCACCTTATTCGGACAATTCAACAATAACTTAGCTTCGGAATAGGGAAGGTTTTGATACGCCATGTGCAATTGAATCGAATCGAACACCCAATCGATGAATTCTCGGTATTCACCATTGGTCAACTCGTAATTGGACAAATAAAATGGCTTGAGTAACGAATCTAGTTTGGGCTGAATGGATTCTCGAATACGTTTTGATTCCGAGTGAAATTTCATGGGGATGTCGCTAAACGTAGCATATTGAATCTGGTAATAGTGATTCTCCATGACAAAGACACCGTCAATAATACCACTCACGGCGCAATTTACAGGGAAAGGTGCTGTGGAATCTACGGAAACCGAACGGTGAAGTGTTTCAGTTCTTTCTTTTCTGTCTACCACAATGTTGAATTTGTTCCAGAGATAGGCATCGTCTCGTATCAAATAATACCAACTGGAACTGTCAGGCGTGTTCCAAATCTTCTTTTTGACTTCATCGAGGCTAAGTGAGTCAATTATCTCCCGATCTATTTCAATCGAACCGAATTTCAATGCTTCAGGAGCGAAAGATCCAAAGTTTAAATGCCTGTTAAATGTTAATTCTGAGGGATGGACAGCTGTAATGTTTGGAAGATCCAATTCGGGCAACTCATAATTCGGCTTTATGTAAGATCCATTCGCATAAAAAAGCGTTTTACAATCCGGAAAAGAGTCGTTGTCTTCCACGAACTGGACATGGAGCCGTTCTACGTTTTGGGCGGTCCCCGAAAACGACAGAAAGAGAGAAAAGAGTAGGAGCCATTTCATAGAACAATATAGGTATTTTGATGATGAATAAATGAACTGGTTATTGACCTCGTCGAAACCTTAAAATCCCAAACGAAAAAAATCCCGACCTGAAAAACCAGATCGGGATTACGCTTCATGTACCTTATTTAGGATGAACCGTTAGAACATTCTTCGTG
>JBFHGY010000666.1:0-2276 GCA_041582905.1 Crocinitomicaceae bacterium
AATTTTCGACTCATCCTTCGATAGAGCAATTTCCCCGAATACAAATCCTTCGAGGCTGGTTGATTGTCGGATTTCTAACGATTCCTTCTCGTGAACAGTCAGTTTCTTCAACTCTTCATTGAATACAACTACGACTGTTTCTCCAACACAAACCTTATTGCTTGCGAAAGAAGAAAAAGACAAAACAGAAAGAAAAAGAAGGAGTAGCGTTCGTTTCATGGTAACTCGAAATAGTTTTTGACTAAAATACGGATTGCTGTTGAATTGAACTATTCAAAAACTGCGCCGAAGAATCTTGACTATTATTGATTCGATGTAATCTTTTCAAATTCATATTGACCAGTCACACGGAGTGTATCTTGACAATTAACACTAGCACCCTCAAGTATAATTGATTTATTCGAGTTAATGTAATAATCGCCATATCCAGAAACTTCCAATATTTGTTTACCCTTCAGTACTGGTGTAATTTGAATATACGGTCCCTCCATCACAAACACTTCCTCAGCCAATATATCCCCCTGTACATCTTTCACTGTTATTTGATATTCATTTGGAGCATCTTGAAACGAGTCTATCTCAAAAACACGCAATTCGATCATGGTTTCTCCACAAAAATCGGATGACATATAGAACGTTCGTTCCATTCTATCTTTAATTACGACAGTTATTCCCGCCATAAACAACAAACAGATCGAAGTGATTGCAAAAATGTTCGCTCGCTTTTTAGTCGAGTATCGGATCAATAACCAACGGATGAAGAAAATGACGGCCAGAGATGGAATTCCGTATAGAATGAATAAAGCGAGGACGAAGAGTGGTAGCATCTGTTAAAGATATGGAATATTCATTCTGGGGCATACTCAATCCTCCACAAAAACAATCCATGTGCAGGAACTGAAGTCGATGCTGCTTGTCGATCCATCGCCGCCAGAATGGTAGGAATATCCTCAGGTTGCAATTTACCTAATCCGACATCGACCAAGGTTCCAACCGTTGCACGTACCATATTCCGAAGGAAGCGATCGGCTGAGATTTCAAAATAGAGGGCTCCGTTTTCCTGTTGAACCCACTGGGCATGGCGGACATCACAGATATTTGTCTTTACATCGGTATGCAATTTCGATAATGATGTAAAATCTTTTCGTCCCAACAAAAGCTGTGCAGCTTCATTCATTTTCTCAAGATTCAAGTCTCTGTTGAAATACCAACTACTGTGAGCACGAAAGGGATCTTTTTGCGTGTGAATGAAATAGCGATACGTTCGTTCCGTAGCACTAAATCGTGCGTGTAGTTCCTCTGAAACGGGATAAATCTTTGAAACCGCAATAGAATCGGGTAACATGCGATTGATTTTCATCAGAAAGGTATCAAGATCTTGAATCGGATGAAGGTCCACATGCAAAACATAATGATGAGCATGCACTCCCGTATCTGTTCTACCACATCCGATTACTTTCACCGGAGCATTCGATTGTAATCGACTCAATTGATTCTGAATTTCCTCCTGAACGGAATGTGCCGTGGGTTGAATTTGCCAACCATGATAGGATGTTCCATCGTACGAAAGCTCAAAAAAGTACCGTTGCATGATGCAAAGATACGATTCAGACGCATTGGATAATGAAAAAACTCCCACCAACAAAGATCGACTCTGTGAAACGATCAATGAAGGGTGGGAGCTAGAACCTACGTTTAGTTGTAGTTATATCCTACTGCCGTATGAACTTGCGCATTCCGATCAATTGGTTTTCTGCATCCAATAAGCGAATCATGTACACACCACTTGGTAAATCAACCACTGAAATTTCGGTGAGATCAGTAGTGAGATCCTGACGAATCATTTCTCTACCCACCAAGTCAATGATTGACGCATACGCATTTGCTGTCTCCTTATCCAACTTCACATTGAGAACTGTACTCGTTGGGTTCGGGAACAACTGGAAGGCATTCATTGAAACCGAATTGAGGTTCGCTAAACTGTCTTGAACAGTTATCAACTGACAAAGTGTGTCTTGACAGTTATTTCCGAGTGAATCTGAATAATACGCGAACAAACACACATCATACGTTCCTGCAGCTGCATACGTGTGAGACGGATTAAACGATTGAGATGTGCTTCCATCTCCGAAGTACCATGTATAGTACATCGTTCCTGAGGATGTATTGTTGAATACCACCGAATTTCCACTCACCGTATAGGTGAAATCAGCGTTACACGGTGTGTTGACCGTGCTATCTTGAACAGTCACTAAATAGCATACTGAATCACTACA
>JBFHGY010000667.1:0-2275 GCA_041582905.1 Crocinitomicaceae bacterium
CTGGATACACTTCCAGATAATCAATCCTCTTTATTCCGAAATTTAATTTCGAATGAAACCTTCAAAAACGACTTTATTTGCCGATACCATTATCACCTCTCCACTTCATTTCACCCTGACCTAATGCGTGAGTTCGTCAACCGATTCAAAGCAAAGTACGCATCTGCCATTCCTCAACACATTCTCCGTTGGAACAGCCCAGAATCGCTTTTTCACTGGGACGAATCGTGCGAATATTTACGCGGATTCTTGATCGACCGACCCAAGATCATTCGAAACTATCTCCTTCAGTACTTTCATCTGAATAACTTTGAAGAATTGAGTTGTCCACAAGAAGAAATGTCGGGAATATCGATTTATCCCAATCCCGCCAACACACTCGCCTATCTTAACCTGAACAACCTGGAATTAATTGGAGGAACGGTACGTATTTACGACTCGCGAGGCTCATTGTTAAGTCAAGCTCCCGTCGAATACATGACACAACACCTACAGGTTGCCGATCTAAAAAGTGGGCTTTACATCGTAATGGTTCAAAAGAACGACATTATCCGTACAACAAAGCTTCTGTTGAAATAAGATTTTCTTCCTACTTTTTCAACTAAGTAAGGTATTCACCTTGACCACTTCATTTTTTAACCAGATGGTGAACAATAACTCTATTCTCCTCGTGTAGTCGAAGTATATAATTTCCAGCAGCAACACTCTGAATATCATATAAACCTGCTCCATTTAGCGAATCCCATATTTTTAGATGATTCCCTGCGAAATTGGTCAATTCCACTCTAGTGAGTAGTTCCAACTGTTCCGATGAAATAGAAAAATGAGTTTCAGCTGGATTAGGATAAATTCTGTAAAAGGATTCATTTATGTCCATCAATTCCGCATTCGACTGAATTATAAACGGAGCAAAAATCAAGGTCTTAGCCTTCGACTGATCAGCCCAATCGCAAAACGTAAGATGCATCAGTCCATCATTTCCTTTAAACAATGATTGATACTCTCCTTTTTCATCATTGGAATAAGAAGAGGTGTAGAGTACGAGAGGAGGAGAAAAATGGACTCCTTTGTTGGTAGAGAATTGATAAACTACATTGAATTGATTTGCCATCTTTTGATTATAGACGAAATGAATAATTGAATCTTGTTCAACAAATATTTCACCATAAGCCCCTTGCGCTAGGACACTCGTTTCCCATAAAGAGGTAGCTGCTCTTCTATGTAAATGAATTGGGGAATTTATCTGATGTGGCTTATGCGATACCATAAGTCCGAACGTGTCACTAAATGACTTTGCTATCTTACATATATTCGAGTTATCACTATTTGGAAGTGTATCAAGCACCGACCACGAAATTCCAAAATCGCTGCTTGACGAAACGTACACTTCGTTGCTGTCAACATCTCCGAAAGCCAATGTCAAATGATCTGCGTTTAATTGAATATCTGGCCCTACCGTTCCATTCCTGGCAGAAAACATTTTTGGAGCACTCCACGTTACGCCACCATCCACACTCGATTTAAAGACAACTGTGCCCGTCAATCCTCCACTGCCCGTAGGAGGAGAAAAATGTGTGTAAACCAAAAAAATATTATACTCACCTCCTGCAACTATCTGAGGATAATCTGCAATGCCATCCATCGTGTGTGGCGAACCAACATACGACCAACTTAATCCTTCATCATCTGAGACGTAAAGAGTTAAATCTACTTGTAAAAATCCAGTAACAACTCCCACCTCTCGCATTACGCATAAATAAATGTTTCCTGCGCTATCAACAGCTAGAACTGGGTCGAAAGCATCTTTTAAACCAATACTACCCTCTTCAATAGAATCGGTTTTTACCCAATTCACCCCGTAATCGATACTTCTATATAATACCACCCTATCTCCTACGGAAGAGCGTTCCATGGTAGCGGAAATCAATACTCCTGAATTCAGTTCAACTGCATCAAGCTCAACGACATTTCCTGAATTCAATGATGCAAGATTTTGAGAAAAGCTCAATGTTACGTAACTAACAAAAATGAGTAAAACAAAACACTTCATACTGGTTGTAAAACTCTCAAAACTACGAACGAAGAACCAACTACACGTTACTTCCACATTAAATCTACATAACAAAATGAATTTAGATTTTCTTCCTACTTTTGAGCGAACAAAAAAGCGCATTATGTACGGAAAAATGAAAGACCATCTTCAAGCAGAATTGAAGGCCATCGACGAAGCAGGATTGTATAAACGCGAACGCATCATTACGACTCCGCAGGGAGC
>JBFHGY010000668.1:0-2271 GCA_041582905.1 Crocinitomicaceae bacterium
TTCGTAATAAGCAAGTTTCTCATTGAAACGTTCTTCGAGGTCTGTACAGCTATAATCGCATGCCGTTTCTTCCCAAAGCAAATCGTCTTCACCAAAGATTCGGCTCCGATAAATGGAATAGCGTTCGCAGTTATCACCAGACACCTCCGCCAGGGCCAGAATGAGTTCACAACTACTGAGTAGAAATGTAAGTGCAAAAAGTGTCAAAACACCAAAGTTTAGTCGTCTCATAGGATAAGGTTTTAACAAAAAGTTAACAACTTTCGTACCAAACACAACACCACCTCCACCAATCATCAGCGAAGGAAACCTCAATGTTCATGAGCCTTAGAGCGCAACACGTCTTAAAAACCTTCAAACAGAAGAATCAATTACTATGTACGCATAAAGTTTTACTAATAAAGTGTCTAAAAAGGCAGATTTAATTATTAAATTTGTGTTCGATTTAAAAAAAATTCAGAATGAAACTATTAGTCTGTATTAGTAAGTCTCCGGATACAACTTCGAAGATTGCCTTCACTGATGGCAACTCGAAATTTGACGAAACTGGAGTTCAATATATTGTAAACCCATACGACGAGTGGTATGCACTTGTACGCGCTCTAGAATTGAAAGAAGCTGGAGGTGGTTCAGTAACAATTTGTACGGTTGGTACTGCGGCCGATGATTCAATTATTCGTAAAGCGCTAGCAATTGGTGCTGATGATGCCGTTCGAATCGATGCGGAACCAACAGATGCCTACTTCACGGCGATGCAAATTGCAGAGTACGCGAAGGCAAACAACTACGACATGGTTCTTACCGGAAAAGAAACGATCAACTACAACGGTTCTCAAGTTGGAGGAATGATTGCTGAAGCGATGGATTTACCATTTGTTTCGTTGGCTTCAAAATTAGAAGTGAATGGATCAACTGCTACTTTGGAAGCAGAAATCCCTGGAGGAGTTCAAGTTTGTGAGGTTTCATTGCCTGCTGTTATTTCTTGTGCGAAAGGGATGGCGGAACAACGTATTCCAAACATGCGTGGAATTATGGCAGCTCGAACAAAACCATTAAATGTTGTTGCTCCTGCTGATATCCCTTCTCTCACTTCATTCGAAAATTATGCACTTCCACCAGCGAAAGCGGAATGCAAAATGATCGATCCAGAGAACATGGATGAATTAGTGAATTTGTTACACAACGAGGCAAAAGTAATTTAAGACATTAGACACTCAGACAAAAGTTATTCAGACTTACCGAAGTTTTTTCCTTTTGTCTATGATCTAAAGGTCTTCTGTCTCAACAAAAAAAGATAGTATGTCTACATTAGTATATATCAATGGTAACCACGGAATCGGTAAAGCCGCTTTAGAAGTTGTTACTTACGCAAAGAAATTAGGAAATGAAGTAACGGTTGTTGCCAGCGGAAGCGCAGATGACGCTGCACTTGCATCACTTGGTGAATACGGTGCTTCAAAAGTAATGGTTGATCGTTCTGTTGGCGATGACCCTCAGCAAATCACCCGTTTAATTGCAACAGCAGTTGAAGCAACGGGTGCAAACACTGTTATATTCTCTCACGACCTCACAGCGAAGGCAGTAGCGCCACGTTTGTCTGTTCGTTTGAAAGCAGGTTTGGTTGCAGGAGCAGTTGCGGTTCCAGAAGGAGATACCGTTCGTGTGAATGTATTCTCAGGAAAAGCATTTGGACACGTAAAAATCAATACAGATAAGAAAATCATTTCATTGCTTCCAAACAGTATTCAGCCAGAAGCTGGAGGTAGCGCATGTTCAGTTGAAGAATTCAACGGTAATGCAGGAGAAGCATCAGTGAAAGTATTGGACACGAAAAAGCCTGAAGGAGAAATTCCATTGCCAGAAGCAGAATTGGTTGTTTCAGCAGGACGTGGTTTGAAAGGACCAGAGAACTGGGGAATGGTAGAAGAATTGGCATCTGAACTAGGAGCAGCAACAGCTTGTTCTCGTCCAGTAGCTGATATTGGATGGCGCCCTCACCACGAGCACGTTGGACAAACGGGTGTTGCCATTCGTCCGAACTTATACATCGCAGCAGGAATTTCTGGAGCGATTCAGCACTTGGCTGGAGTAAACGGTTCTAAGGTGATTGTTGTTGTAAATACAGATCCTGAAGCACCTTTCTTCAAGGCTGCAGACTACGGAATCGTTGGGGATGCATTTGAAGTTCTTCCTCGATTAACGGAAGCCGTGAAAAAATTCAAATCGTCGAACTAACATTTCTCGCTGAGAAATGCTATTTTAGCGTGACAA
>JBFHGY010000669.1:0-2262 GCA_041582905.1 Crocinitomicaceae bacterium
ACAAAAAGCTTCACCGTTTCCTACATCAGCGTTTCCGACAAAAACAGCTCTTCGCGAAGATGAAGAAAGGTCAACTTAAACACCTTCCACGCTTCGTGTATTTCTTTAGCATTTCTCGTGTGAGCTATCTTCAAATGACGCGCTTGAAACGACAAAAAAAGCATTGATTTGAACCTCAATAGGGAAGAAATCCAAGATTTTAAAGCTTCAACGTTGTATTGTTAATAAAAACTCCTATCTTTGTCCTCCGATTTTTCGGGATATTAAAACATTAAATAAGCTATTATGTACGCAATTGTAGAGATAGCAGGGCAGCAATTTAAGGTGCAAAAAGACCAAAAGATCTTTGTTCACCGTTTGGATGCTGAAGAAGGAAAGAAGGTTAACTTCGATAAAGTTCTTCTCGTAGACAACGATGGAAAAGTTTCGCTTGGCGCCCCAGCTATAGAAGGTGCAAAAGTTACTGCAACAGTAGACTCGCACGTTAAAGGTGACAAAGTAATCGTTTTCAAGAAGAAACGTAGAAAAGGTTACAAGAAGAGAAACGGACATCGTCAGCAGTTCACTGCTCTAACGATTAACGATATAAAAGCATAAATGACACCTAATCCCAATTTCGATAGTTGTCGGAACAATTGGGACTAGGCATAAAAACGAAAAACGATGGCACATAAAAAAGGAGTCGGTAGTTCTAAGAACGGTCGTGAGTCAGAAAGTAAAAGATTAGGAGTTAAAATCTTCGGAGGACAAGCTGCAATTGCAGGGAACATTATCGTTCGCCAAAGAGGAACACAACACCACCCAGGTGATAACGTAGGTATTGGTAAAGACCACACCTTGTTTGCCTTGACTGATGGTGTAGTAGAATTCCGTAAAAAGAAAAATAATCGTTCGTTTGTTTCGGTAGTTCCATTTGAAACTGCTGAGGCTTAACTGAACGCACACCTAATTGGTAATTATCCCGTCAGTCAGCCGACTGACGGGATTTTTTATTTCCGATTAATCGATTTTCAACAAAACAAATTTGGAGACAATTAACTAAATTCGCACTTGGCTTCGCTTCGACAAGCTCAGCGCAACGCGCAGGCTCAGCCACAGCGCTTCGTAGTCGAACCAACATAAACCCATTACAATGTTAGAAATACAACGTATTCGCACAGACAAAGACGGCATTATTGAAGGACTAAAAAAACGTCATTTTGATGCTGCGCCAATTATCGAACAGATTCTTGATCTTGATCAACAATGGAGAACTTCTAAAACTGAGTTGGAATCCGTTGCTGCAGAGATGAATCAGATTTCGAAGGAGATTGGACAATTGTTTAAAGCTGGAAAGCAAGACGAGGCGAATGCGGCGAAAGCGAAAACTGGAGAGTTAAAATCTGCGGAAGCTGAATTAAAAGTGAAAGTAGACGGAATCGATGCACAGATTCAAGAGTTGATGTATCAACTTCCGAACGTTCCGCATGAGCTTGTGAAAGCTGGGAAAAGTGAAGAAGATAATGAGATTGTTGAAACACATGGAGCTCCACCCGCTTTCCAATTTGTAGCGAAACCACACTGGGATTTAGCCGCGGAATACAATTTGATCGATTTTGAATTAGGTGTCAAAATTACGGGTGCCGGATTCCCAGTTTATCGTGGGAAAGGAGCCAGACTTCAACGGGCACTGATTAATTTCTTCCTAGCTGAAGCTGAAAGCGCTGGATACGAAGAGGTGATTCCACCACACATGGTGAACGAAGCTTCTGCCATTGCAACAGGACAATTACCAGACAAAGAAGGTCAAATGTATCACGATTCACGTGATGATCTCTACTTGATTCCAACAGCGGAAGTTCCAATTACGAACTTGTACCGTAACGTCATTCTTCCGAACGAAGATTTCTCAATCAAATTAACAGGGTACACTCCTTGTTTCCGTCGTGAGGCAGGATCTTATGGATCTGACGTACGCGGCCTGAATCGTTTGCACCAGTTTGATAAAGTCGAAATTGTACGCCTAGAGCATCCAAACAATACTGAAACAGCATTGAACGAAATGGTGGATCACGTAAAAGGATTGCTGGAAAAGCTCGGGCTTCAGTACCGCATCCTTCGTTTGTGTGGTGGTGATTGTGGATTTACTTCTGCCATGACTTACGACTTCGAAGTATATTCTGCTGCTCAAGACAAGTGGTTGGAAGTAAGTTCTGTTTCTCGCTTCGATACGTTCCAAGCGAATCGCTTGAAGCTACGCTTCAAAAACGCAGACAAGAAAAC
>JBFHGY010000670.1:0-2258 GCA_041582905.1 Crocinitomicaceae bacterium
ACAATGTTTGTTGGCTGCAGAAAGAAACAAGATACCATTGCTGAAATTACAGTACTTGATGCTTCGAACCAAGCGGTTGCTGGAGCACGAGTGGTGATTTACGGTCAATCAACTACGAACCAACCTGCGAATGTTGTGTTGTACGATACAACGGAGACAAATTCTTCGGGAGTTGCAATTTTCAACTTCAACGATGTGTACCAGTTGGGGCAAGCAGGAGTTGCTGTATTGAACATTGATGTTCAAAAAGACCAATTAACAGGACAAGGAATTATCAAAGTTGAGCAAGAAGTTACTTCGAAAGAAACGGTATTTGTTCAGTAAAAGATAAGAACTTTTTATAGTGAAGGCGTTGACTGAGGTTGACGCCTTTTTTGTTGGTTTCGGCTCCATTTCGACACGCTTCGGCTCCGCTCAGCGTCCCGCTCAATGCAACGAGTTCAGTGTTCAGCTCAATGCACCGCGCTTAACCAACGCCTCTCGAGACTCCACTAATCCAAATTACAGCAATTCCGAAATTTCTTTCCGCTTTCGCAGGGACATGGGTCCCAATGTTGGACGGGCTTTGATTTTTGAACGAGTTTTCGGTCAGCAAGTTCTTGTCCGAACATCAATTCCATGTATTCATACAGAACAGGATGCTTCTTTTCGAGTAATTTGGGTCGTTCGAAAAAATATTCGGAAGCCACCGCCAAAAACTCCTTGTGGCTCGTTCCGCCATAATCTCGAATATCGCTTTTGTTTTTACGGATTTCTTTGATTTTTTCCTCCATGAGTGTAATCCATGGAATCACCAAATCTCTTTCTTCAATGGTTCCCAGCACACCATCAATTTTTCCGTCTGCTTTATCGAGTAGATGAACAAACTCATGAATGGCCGTATTTTGCTTATCTGTTTTGTTCTTGTATCCATGCCACAGCGAATACTTCGATAAAATCATTTTGCCTTCCATATATCCATATCCGACCATACCGAGAATTGCTTTGGATTTAGATCCAATTGTATGGTTTTCATCAAAATGTTTCGGATAAAGTAGCACTTCTTTCAAATTGTGGTACTCCCACGCAGGAAATGCAAAAATGGGAACAATCGCACTGGCACCAATCAACACGCGGTCTTCGTCTTCCACTGTTGTTTTGATTCCTGTAATTTTGGTCGTGTTGAGAAAGCGTAGAATTCGCTCTTCGAAATGTGTTTTTTCTGTCGCACTTAACGAGCGGTAAAACGACAAATGCTCTTTTAATAAATCCTTCCACGCCTGAGGAAAGTCAGCGTATTGAGCTTTTCGTTTTTTCTTTCTAAAGAAACACATGTGCGCAAGATACGGAGGATTGTTGAGATGGTCATTTTAATGCGGGGTTCGAGACCCTCACCCCTCCTATTACGGTTAAAAAGTCGAGGACTGAGGCTCTCGAAGTCCGGTTTTATGTCAAATCCTCCTCAACCAAAAATCCCATTTTTCCCATACGATAATCGCGCATGGCTTCTAAGATTTGTGTTTCCGTGTTCATCACAAATGGTCCTTGCTGAACGACTTTTTCATCAATCGGTTTTCCTGCAAGCAGAAGGTACTGTGTCTCCGACTTTGCTTCCAAAGAGATGGATTTTCCTTCCTTTTCGAAAATCACCATGCTTTCGGGATCAACCAATCCGTGTCCTTCAATTCGCAAATCTCCTCGAATGCTGTAAATGGCTGCATTAAATCCTTCAGGAATATCCAACACTACCTTTCCTCCTTCTTGTGCAACAGCCCAAATGATTAGCAACTCGCTTTCTGGAATTATCGTTCCTTTTTTATCGAGGTAACTTCCTGCAACTAATTTTAGCTCGCTTAATCCATCGCTTGAATCGATTTGTTCAAAATCGGATGCCGCCACATGAGTGTACATCGGTATTTTCAATTTTGACGATGACGGACTATTAATCCACAACTGAACAAACTCTTGATTCATTTTTTGTTCTACAGCAGCTACGGAAGGTCGTTCACTATGGATGATTCCCGCTCCAGCATGCATCCATTGAACTTCTCCTGACTTTGCAATTTGGCTGTTTCCTCTGCTGTCCCGATGGTGTAATTCCCCATCTACCACAAACGTAACCGGAGAGAAACCTCTGTGTGGATGCGGTCCCACGCCTTGAACTCGAGCAGGTCGATCGTGCATCAACTCGATTTGTCCATGATGAAGTAATAGAAAAGGATCAAGATTAGGAACGTTCTGTGTGGGCAGAGCCTGCTTCACAGGAACTCCATCCATAT
>JBFHGY010000671.1:0-2256 GCA_041582905.1 Crocinitomicaceae bacterium
CTTTTAGATCGACTCTCAAGCGAATGAAAACTTTTACACTTTTACTGCTCTTCTGCTATTTCTTTGGGAATAGTGCGTTTGGACAAGGTTATTCGACAGCCACCTCTCCGATGGAAGGAACACAAATAGTTGTCGATTATAAAGATACACTCCCTATGACGGGTAATTCCGTTCGAATTAGACTAGGGAAAGATGTCGCTGTTCTGGAAAATGTGAAACCTGGATACATTTCGAAAACAGAAACGGTGCTCTATTCGAGAGTGAGGTCTGTACTTGTTGAGTTTGACTCTCTAACTAAAATTCCTGAGTTGTCAGAATTGGATAAACGGATTGTGATCAACTCAATCGATTCGGATTCTCTTCCAGAGGAAGTCAAGGTGTTGAAATACAATGATTACGATGATTTTAGATTGGATCAAAATGCGAAGACGAGCTACATGGCAAATGTCGAACTGGGACTTAACTGGAGACGTATTTACTACGAGATGTCCGATTTTATGGATACCGAAGGTTTAGGACATAGTTCGAAACTTAGCGCATTGAGCATTCCCGAAAATTCGGTGCGAGTGAACATCAGAGTAGAAAACATCAAAGTGATTCGGCTTCAGGGGGTGTTTGCCTATTCCGAAATTCAATTTGGGTTAGAATTGCTCGACATTCAATACAAAGAGTTGATCAAGAAAAGCTTCAAGATTAAATCACGACACTCTACAGGTCAAAACTACTCGGTGAACATGGCACACGCGATGAAAGATGTGCTTTGCCAATTTGTTTCGGAAGCTCAAGATAAAGGACTACTACAATTGGAAAAAGAAGAACAAGAACCTTTCAATCAATTGCAGAGCATAGCGCGCCCAATAGAAAAGCATGTCTCCTTCGCCGATGCCCGAAAATCGGTAGCAACAGTAATTACGGAAAACGGCCATGGTAGTGGATGCTTTGTTTCGGAAAACGGACTTGTGTTAACCAATTATCACGTGATTGCCGAATGCGATACCATAAAAGTGGTGAATTTTCAAGGAGACACACTTATGGGGAATCTGGTAATGGGAGATCCATCTCTTGATGCAGCAATTATTGAAACAGGCCACCCGCGTACGTCATTTTTTACACTGGAGGAAAGGGATTTACGTTTGGGTGAAACCGTTTATGCCATTGGAACACCCGTGGATTTAAGACTTTCACAATCCGTATCGAAAGGAGTGGTTTCATCCAATCTCGACCTAAACGGAGTACAGTACATTCAAACGGATGCTGAAATTAATGGAGGAAACTCCGGTGGAGCTTTGGTGAATGCACAAGGGGAATTTATTGGCTTGGTGAACGCAAAAGCAGTCGGTCTTTTCTTCGAAGGAATCGGTTTCGCGATTGCCACGAAGTCAATTTTGGAAAGAATTAATATTTCGTACAAATGAAAAGAGTTTTTAGTTCAATCATAGCATGGTGCATCATTTTCAGTTTTGCGGGATGTGTGACCATTTTTGGAAGGAAAAAGCAAAAGATCAAAGTGACTTCCGTTACGGAAAACGCCGAAATATACATTGGTGAAACCAATAAGATGAATGATACCATCAAGGAAGTTTTTCAAAAGGATACGAAGTATGCGATTTCAGCGAGAAAGGACGGGTATAAAACCAGACATGGCGTAATATCTGCAGAAAAAACAACTTTTCTTATTTATCCGGATTTGGCGCTCGGCTATTGGGGAATCGGTCTTTTTGGCTTGGTGGTCGATGCGATGGTTGCACAAAAGAAAATGATGAGGTTCAAAGGTTCCTACGAATTTCCTGCACTCGTTCAACTTCCTCAAAAACAAGAAAACGAAAAGTACATTTGGGTACAAGATGTCATTGTAAACATCGATGAGGGAGATGTCTTGGGGAAGTACTACCTTTCTCTTGGGAAAATGAAACGCTACAAATCTGCTTACGAATACAAAGCGGATGGGAAAATGTTGTACGATGTCCCACTATTCAAGGAGGATATGAATGATATTTTGCTCTCGTATGGATATTCAGATACCGCCGAAAATGTAATTGCTTCCTCGTGGAATAGTTTATACCTAACTTCTGAAATAATAACGCTCGAAACAAGTGTGGCAGGATTGAAGAAAAGTCGAAAAGCGGGCTTCTTTATCGATGTGGATGTTGAATGGGTATTGTATGACGGATTTGGGAATCGCCTGTATGAAACGACCACTTATGGAACTTCTGATTTACGATTGAGCTCTGAAAACTTTGAAAGCTCTGAATTCAA
>JBFHGY010000672.1:0-2251 GCA_041582905.1 Crocinitomicaceae bacterium
AGATGCTGAATGTCATGTCGATGTCCAACCAATGAGTTTAGGCAAATCGTTTTACATGCCCTCGGTAGACAGTTTGGAGCCAGCGCTCGCGAGTGAGACTTTTTTTACAGGAAATGACATGTTTCAAGATCTAAGTTTAAGACGTCAGAAGAAGATTGACGCCTTTGAATTCCACGATTTATACCTTCAACCTTTCATCAAAAACATTCAAAATGAGAATTGAATTGAGCTATTGCGACAACGCGCAGAAGAACAGTTGTGGTGTTTTCGTTGAGAATGAAAACATGATGTCGTGGGTAGAGGCTGCGTCGGCGCTGGAAGGTCGTTCTGTACGTTTCTTTCCAATTCCGGGACTAAAGGCTAATTCTGTCGTGGGAGCATTGCTGATCGCTTCAGATGTTAACGAGAATATTCACCCTCAGTACACCGAGGTGTATAACGCAGGGGCTCAGGTATATGTTCCCATTCATTCCAAAATCAGCCCGACAATGAATGACCAAGTCCTACAGCAGCGATTTGGCTCAAATCCGCATTTCTTTCATCCTGTTTACGGTTTGATCGAACTAAAGGAATTGACGAATTGGTCTGAATACCTTCATGTGAATAAAAAGAATATCGATGTTCAGAAACCGCAGGAAGCACCCAATTTCCCGTCTCGTTTGAGGAACTATTACATCCGAGAAGTTCCTCCTGAGGAAGTACTCAAAAATCTGATAGAGAAAAGTGTCCCGAATCGATCTTCGATGGATGAAAAACCGTTAACAGGATTAGAAAAGCTGAAGCTTCGTGCATACCGCACCATCCTGGGTAAGAAATCGGGTAAAAAAGGGGACGGAGACGAGAAACAAGCTTCTGTCGGAGAGGGAAGTGAGGCGAACGTCGAAAAGAAATCGTGGTGGAAGCGCAGAAAACAGGAAATGCGAAAGGAGTTGGATAATCTTGAGGAGCGCAACAAGAAGGAATTGGATCGATTGATGAACATGCTCAAAAATGATCCTGACGAAGCGTTGAAATATGCTTTACCAATTGATCGAAGCGGCCATTCCCGTGGACCTGAAGTAGGATTCCGTATGCAACGTCGATCGTGGGGAACAGGATCATTCGGTGGAGGAGGAGCTTCTGGAGGAAACGTAAGTCTTGAAGAATCTCAAACGGAACGACTTCGGAGACAATATCGAGAAATGGCGAAGAATTACGAGGAAAATGAGAATTGGGAAAAAGCCTCGTTCGTTCATTTGGAATTGTTATCTGATCCGTACAGTGCCGCTGGTGTCTTGCGAAGAGGTAAGAAATATGAGGCCGCTGCAGCGATCTACTTATCGAAATGCCAGCAAAAGGAGCAAGCCGCAGAGTGCTATGAACTGGGAAATTTCTTGGGGCGCGCCATCGATCTAAATGAAGAGTTGGATCGACAGGAAAAAGTTGGTGATTTGTATACGAAAATGGGCAACGAGGAGAAAGCCTTGACCGCCTACCAAAAGCAAGTGGACAAGTACATCGTAGGCGGAAGCTATTTTCACGCAGGGGAACTTTCCAAGGGAAAAATGAAGGACTCTTTACAGGCACGTAACCATTACTTCAAAGGTTGGGAGGAAAATATGCGTCCGAATGAATGCCTCAATGCTTATTTGGATACGTATGCTAAGAGTGGGAAAGCAGAGCAGATTCAGGAGCTACATAACGAGCAGATGTTAGGGCAAAAAGCTCACCAATTCCTCGATGTACTCGATGCGCAACAAAGTAAGAATCAAGAATTACAGGAACAAATCCACCTCATTGCGCACGAAACGATTGCTCGAAATGCCAAAAAGGACACCTCAATCGTCAATTTATTGAAGAGATTCCGAAGTGGTGAGTTGGTAAAGAAGGATGTTTTGAGGTTTAAACATGGCCACAGGTAGGGTAAATCTCGTTTGAGAATTGCTCGCAGCTTATTTTAAGATCAAAACATTGCTGATCATGGTTTTATATCACCGTCTATTCGCGCGTTAATACATTCATAATTCTAGCATAATTACCCCGTAAATAGATTACGTATTGCGTGCGTTATCTTTGCTGAAACGTAAATAAAACCACTATCATGAAAAAAAAGAAGAGAAGTATGGCGCTCGCCATTACATTTTCGGTGGGAGCATTGTTTTCAGCTCCCGTTTTGGCCCAAAATTCCGATCTGATCATTTCGGAATATGTTGAAGGGACAGGCTACGAAAAGTACATTGAGTTGTACAACGGAACAGGAAGTTCCATTAAT
>JBFHGY010000673.1:0-2248 GCA_041582905.1 Crocinitomicaceae bacterium
AATGTAACAGCCATACTTTATAGCCAATTACGGGTGCAATCCCTACTCTACTTTCATCAAAATTGGTTCTAAAAAACAGATTACCTCCGTAGGTTAATCCCAAACGATTCGTTTTGAACCAATAGCCCATATCGTAGCCCAGAATATTGTGCTTAATGTTATAGTTGAAGCCTAAATGAGCGGCATGTGTATGCGGATTTTTCAAGCGCACCTGCTTCCACTGACGTTCCACTCCAATTTCGGGAACGGTGTACTTGCCGCGTTGAATGCCTAGATATGGTCCCGACTTCTTTACCGAAATTTCCACTAGCGGCTGTTTCTTCTTACCAAAAATCGTCTCCTTTTTCTGAGCAAAGCTCAAAACGGGAATGAGGAGAAGGAATATTACGAGCAGTCTATTCATCGTTTTTCTTTGTAAGTCGATCCAACAATTTTTCATCATGTAACGCATTCTTCAAGAAAAGGGTACTTTCTTTTAATGAAGGAATGAGCGCTGCAGCCGTATTTTCGACAGGTAAAAACAACAATGAACCTTCCTTTGATTCTTCAGAAATGATATCTGATTTTTCATCGTATGATTCGAGTAGAATTAGACCTGTTCCTACGAACAACATCATTTTGACTCCTCCCAAAATCGCACCAAAAATACGATTGGGCATGCTCAACTGAACAGCCTTCACTGCTTTTTCAATGGCAATTCCAGCAAAATAGACCATTGCGCCGACGAGTAGAAAAGTAATGGTAAATGCGATGGTAGGAAGGTATTCTGAATCCCATGAAAACTGCTCTTTCAAAAATCCTGCTACGCCATCTGAAAAATGAATTCCAGCGTACAATCCGACAAAGAGCGCCAAGAAGGTAAACAGCTCGATAATGAGCCCCTTCTTGAATCCGCGCCAAATCCCAAAAACGATGGGAATGATAATAAAGATATCTAGTACATTCATCACAAAAAAAGTGCGTCGCTATGCCGCACTTTGTTCTTTTTGGAACGAATAATCGTTCTTATTTTTTGATGTAATTAGTCGCAATCAGATGACAACTGCGTACTGAACGAAAGTGTCACTTCCGACCACAGTTTAGAAACACCATCTTCTCCTGTATGAAGATCGTAACATGCTTCATTCAACGACTCAATTCCTGCCATTGCATTCCACATGCTCACATCGATTGTAGCGTCAAAAGTAAATTTCCCGTCAACCAAGGTGTAATCACCTTCTACATCCGCACTTACATCGTTCATTTTCACTTCGATGATCGCCTTTCCATCGTCGTTGAGCTCTTTTACTTTCCCATCAATACTTGGCGTATTAATCACTCCAAAGAACAAGCTTGCAATTTTCCCGTTACGCTCGATGTTATTCGTTTCCACTGATTCCGTTTTCATAGAAAACGACATGGATTCGATCAATGCTACTGGATCGTCTGAAGCCTCATCTCCTTTGATTTCAATTTCGTTAAAGGTTCCACCAACAGCTACTTTGTCTGTTGTTTTATAGGCCGTCCACGAAAACTCACTCGATGCATCGTTGTATTTGTAAAAACAGATATCAACAGCTGTTTCTTCCACTGTTTCTTCTGATTCACCGCTACTACACGCTGCAAAAACCATTGTTCCCGCTACAGCCAAACTCCAAAATATTCCTTTTCTCATGTGATTCAATTTTTCATTCATAAAAATACATAACGTTTAAAGAAAGATCAAGATTCTAGCGGCATAGATTTTAGATTCTCTCTATTTTTGCAACATGGATTACGACATTGAACTAAAATTTCAGCGCCTCAAAGTTGAGTTAGAAAAAACCTTTGGAGAGGGACTTGATGTTCAAGCCATTTTATTCCTGATTGGAGTCAATGAACTGGGAATCGGACACAAAGATTTCACGAAACAGGAAAAAACGGAATTGCTGCATGTGGCCGTTTGTACCTTACTTGAGCCTTATGGATATTACGAGTTTGAAGGACGTGATGAAGATCAATGGCCGCATTTCAAATTATTAAAACAGCTACCGAAGTTAAACGATCGTGAGCAACAACATCTGATAAAAGAGGCGATGATCGCATATTTCTCACAAAATGACTACGTTGATCTCGGTTCAACTGTGGCGTAATCGTTATATTTGACCTCTTATTAAATTACACCTCCTATGGAATTTTGGATCAAAGCATCGCAATTAGTTCTATCATTGTCGATCCTCATTTTTTTACATGAGTTAGGGCATTTTCTCCCAGCTCGATTTTTCAAAAT
>JBFHGY010000674.1:0-2230 GCA_041582905.1 Crocinitomicaceae bacterium
CAATGAAATATGACTCAGCTGGCGTTCAACACGATTTAGTGTCAGGTGGAATGTTTACGATTCATGCGTCTCAGAAAGGAAAGCCCGTTGAAATTGCTCCTAAGAAGAAAGTGGAAGTGAACATCGCATCGATTCAAGATACTCCGTGCTATAATTTTTATGAAATGGATGAGCAATCAGGAACATGGACGTATGAGACAACTAAAGAGGGGACACCGATTGAACAAGAGGAGAAAACAGAAGCTGTTGTGCCAAGTCAACCTGATATTTTAGATGTAACACTCAATACCAAAGCCTTTCCGGAATTGGCGAAGCTCGACATCGTGGGCTGGGAAGCGAAACGAAGTTTAAGCGATGGTGAGAAAGCTGTGCTTAAACGAGGAAGTACGAGAATTCGCTTGACGAAAACAGATTCGCTTGGGTTGACATTGGAGGCGAAAACAGCAGCCGATCAAACTTTATCTTTCCCTGTGGAGCCATACACCTTGGATCAAGCAATGAAAGATTCGAAGGATAACAAAAAGGTATTGGATCAATCCTTGGCTGAAGTAGAGGCGTATGCAAAGGAATTGGCTGCAGGTCGTGTAATCCGCTCGATTGCGATTGATAATTTTGGAACCTACAATTGGGATATTGTCAACAAGCGTGAGAATTCGCGTCGACTTATGGCAAAGTTCAAGTATCCAGAAAAAGTCAACACGAATTTAGTATCACTGTATTTGCTTTCGCCAGACGAAAATGCAATTGTACGATACAATCCTGAAGGAGACGATAAGTTCTCATTCGATCCGAAGTTGAAGAATTGCATTATTGCCATTTTACCCGGAAACAAGGTCGCTTCTGTGTCGAATCAAGGCTTTTCAAAAGCGCGTACACTCAAAAATGGGCAAGCATGTGAATTTGTACTGAAGGATTCAGGAATCAAATTGAAGTCAGCACAGGACATTATGAACTACATGAATGAGTTGATTTGATTCGAGGCGCAACAATTTTCGTGTTTTTTGTTGCGTCACTTATGTCATTTGGCCAACAGGCACTCATCGATAACATCGACGGGCAATGGTGTATTTATCGTGACGGCAAGAGGCAATTCCTTGATCCACAAATTCAGGAATTGGGAAACTTTGACGCACAAGGACTGACGTATTTCATGCGTTTTGGAAAATACGGAGTAGTAAATGAGGAGGGAACCATTGTTCTAACCGAAAACTACGGAAGTGTTAGCCAGTTAGGTGGTGGTTATTTTGTCTTATTGAAGGATAAAAAACAGACATTGGCTACTTGGCGTCATGATCAATTTGTATTCAGTCCGATCAATGATTTCGAAAAATTGCAGGATAATTGGTCGCAAGTAAGTACCGATTCCACCACGATACTCATCAATTGGAAAGGGAAGAAGGAATGGGGTTTGTCGGGAAGTGATCGAATCTATGATAGTGATTTTGGCCATACTCTTTGTCGAATAAATGATAGTATTTGCTTGTTTGATCCCGAAGGACGAAATGTAAATGCTCGGGAAGAGGAGATTGCATTTACCGAAGACTACTTACTGATCAATTCAACAGACCTGAAGAAATTTATTTTTCGGAATCACGAGGTGTTGTTACCCACTGATGCACGGAATATTCGCCTGAAAGAAAATCAGATTTTATACGCTCAAAGTGGTTCTTCCACAATTATTTCATCGTTGGATGGTAAAGTGATTTCGCACTTTCCCTATGAAAATGTGGAATACTATAAAACATCGGTGCTTCGATTCTATCAAGCTCGAAAAGTGGGACTGATTAGCACTTCGGGAAAAATTATCATCCCAGCAAAGTACACGATGATCACCGAGACGGGAGACGTGTACATGGCGCGTTCCACAAATGGAGTGGGCGTTCTTGATCAAAATGGAAAAGTGTTGGTGTCATGCGGATACGACTACATTCGAGTCTTCGCCGATTTCTTTGAAGTGCACAATTCACTCGGTTTAGTTGGCGTAGTTTCGAGAAAAACGAACAATGATTTGCTCCCATGTACCTACCAAAAAATAATGCTCAGCGATACGGTACTCCGCGCATTTTCACTCGACATGTTGCGGATGCTGGAAATCGATTCTAATCACCGCGTAGTAAATGATCTTGTTCTGTCGAATGTTACGAGCCTAGTTAATTCGAAGGCGAGTTTGGATATTTCGGTCGACAAACGACTTTTTCCGTTGGGGTGGTTTGTGGAACGTGTTCCGATC
>JBFHGY010000675.1:0-2214 GCA_041582905.1 Crocinitomicaceae bacterium
CGACCTTTGAGGAGAACTGTCCCGTTTTGATCGACTGTAACTCCAGGTGCTCTCTCCAAAACTTCCAAAGCGTTGCTCCCTGCATTGGCAATTAACGCGTCTGGCGTCACTACCACTCGATCAATTTGTCGCTCAATAAATGGAATTTTCTGCGTAACTACGACTTGTTCTAACTCTTGAGTTGCTCTCTCGAGTTGAATCCCTGGAAGCACAATGGACTGATCTACCGACAACTCCAGCCTATAATCAACATATTCAAATTGTTTCACCAAAATAAAATACTGTCCCTTTTCTATTCCCGATAAAAGAAACGAACCGTCTTGATCAGTAAACTCCGTTTTCACAAAAGAGGAATCCGATTGTTGAAACAAATTGACTGAGCATAAGTCCAATGCGACACTATTTTCATCAGTAACAACTCCGCTAATCTCAAAAGTAGTTTGTGAAAAAGACGATAAAAATAGGCATAGAAATAGTGGAAACAATAGGTACTTCATAAGAGGTAATTTGATTTCTTGTTCGTTTAGGTACAAACAATAGTAACGATGTCCGACCAAAACTGGCGTTAAAAAAGTATAAATGGTAAAGCTATTTGATTATTGGTTTTCGAAGCGTGTTAAGTTGATGAATGGTAGCACGCTAGAAACAAAGTAGATCATCCTGAAATAGAAAAAACAAGGTGAAAAAGCAGCATTTTTAAATCGCTATTTTTGAACAATTCAGTGGAACTTCCAGAAAAAAAAAGTAATTTGTTTTACGAATCAAAAAACCTCTGTCTATAAACATGATCAAAGCGACTGCACATATCGCGCTTGTATTTCTCACCTTGGTGGTCTCTCATGCGTGCGTGATGGAGACGGAGTCGCTTGAGGAAAAGTTCGAACGAAGCAGTATCAAAAGTGATCTTCCAGAAATTCTTGCCAACGGAAAACTCACGGTTTTAATTGAGAACAGCTCTACATCTTACTTCATCTACAAAGAGAAAAAAATGGGATTTGAGTACGAATTACTCAAACTGTTTGCCGATGAGATAGGTGTTCGACTCGATGTCAAAGTTGTCCACAATCTCGACAATCTCGTTGGGATGTTGAACAGAGGTGAAGGCGATTTGATTGCTTGTAATTATACCGTTACCAAAGAACGAAGTAAAAAAGTTAGCTTTTCTGAACCCTTTTTGCAGGCACACCAGGTCTTAGTTCAACGAAAACCAGAAGGTTGGAAAGACATGAAGGAAGATGAACTCGAAGAAGAAATGGTAAATACCGCCAATGAACTGGCTGGAAAGTCTGTTCATGTGTGGAAAAATTCGAGTTACTATCAACGATTGGAACATTTGCAGGAAGAAATTGGTGACACGATTCACATCGAAGCCGTTGAAGGAAACATGGGCGGTGAAGAATTGATTGAAATGGTGGCCGAAGGACTTATCGACTATACGATTATCGAAGATAATGTGGCAAAAATCAATACTGAATTCTTCGAAAATCTAGATGCGAGCCTAGCGCTGTCTGTCGATCAAAAAATGGCCTTCGGGATGCGTAAATCAAGTCATTTACTGAAAGCAAAGTTGGACGAATGGCTTATCAAATTCAAAAAGAAAGGTGTCTTTTCTCACATCTACCGCCGTTATTTTGAATCGAAATTCCTCGGGTTTGAAGATCAAAAGAGCTTCGTCACCTTAAATGGAAAGAACATTTCTCAGTTCGATAGCTATTTCAAGCAAGCAGCCAAGAAATCAGGATGGGATTGGCGATTGATCGCCGCTGTGGCCTACCAGGAATCGAAATTTAATCCGAATGCGCGTTCTTTTGGTGGCGCGTACGGAATGATGCAGTTTATGCCTAACACAGGACCAAGCTACGGCGTGTTCCCCGATTCTGATCCCCTTACGCAAATTTTAGGTGGAGCAAAAAAACTAAAGGCCGACGAAAAATACTGGAGCATGGTTCCTGATCCTCTTCAACGAAAAAAATTCGCACTTGCCTCCTACAATGCAGGACGCGGTCACATTTTGGATGCTCAACGTCTGGCTAAAAAGCACGGAATGGACCCGAATGTGTGGGACAAAAACGTCGAACAAATGATTCTCAATCTCTCGAAGCAAGAATATTATCAGGATGAAGTAGTTCGCCATGGAATGATGCGTAGCAAAACAACCTACAATTACGTTCACGAAGTCTTCGAGCGTTACTACGATTGGATCCAACATTACGA
>JBFHGY010000676.1:0-2214 GCA_041582905.1 Crocinitomicaceae bacterium
CACCTGAAATACTTGAAGGTTGTCGGAAAAATGATCGAGCGGCGCAGGAGGAACTGTACCGTTCGATCTATCCTTACATGATGCGTGTTGCTCTTCGCTACGTCATCAACACGTTTGACGCGGAAGATGTACTCAACAAATCCATGCTCAAAGCACTGAAGAAGATCGACACGTTTCATGGTACTTCCGAAAACTTTGTAGGTTGGGTAAAGCGCATTGTGGTTCATGAATCGATTGATTTCATTCGAAGTCGAAAATCGTTTAATGAGAAGCACGTCACCATGGCCACCCTGCCGGATGAAGATTCTACCCGAAATTTAATCGAAGATGATCCTAGTCACATTCTCAAACTCATCGACACACTTCCTCCTCAAGAGAAAGCCGTTTTCAACCTCTCCATTATTGAGGGATATTCACACAAAGAAATCAGCAAATTGCTTTCGATTTCCGTGGCGAACTCTAAATGGCATTTGCACTGTGCGCGAAAGAAAATGAAGAATTGGATTATCGAAAAAGAACTCACATGCTAGAACACACTGATTATACCGACGCACTGCGCAAAGAAGTAGTGGAAACTGTTTCCCGTATTCCGATCGAATACAACCCACAGGGATGGGAAAAACTTTCCAAACAGTTGGATGCCGAGCTTCCTGTATCGAAAGGAGGAAAAACAGGATTCAATATGAATGGTAAATGGATTCGATTTAGTGTTTTATTCACTGTTGCTATTCTCGTGCTGAGTGTTACGCAAGGATCTGAACCTGTATCGTCATCCGTATCGACTATGGAACAGAAAAATGTCGAGCAAGTAAACGAAGTCCAAGAAGCGGTTGAAGATTTGACGCACTCAACCACATCGAATAGCTCACTGTCTTCAAACCGTACAGAAACAATGTCTTCGTCAGAACGTGCGAATGAACAACTGAACTCAAGTCCACAGGGTGACATTTCCAGTTTTGATCCATCAGAAACAGAACATAGAAAAATGATGCCGGCTACGCAATTAGACACTAGTGCTTACATCCCAAAAACTGAACAGAAAGAAGATAGTGTATTCATTTTCTGGTAATGGGTGTTATTTTCGTAGGACATGAGCAAGAAGGAAATTGAAACATTTTACCCGAAGAGTCAAGAAGAATGGCGCGATTGGTTGGAGAAGAACCATATTGAGCAGCAATCAATTTGGGTGGTCTTTTACAAGACTGCAACAAAAATCCCTTCCTTGAGCTGGAGTGACGCTGTTGACGAAGCGCTCTGTTTTGGATGGATCGATAGCACCAAACGTACCATCGATGAGAAAAGCTACATGCAGTATTTTTCCAAACGGAAGCCTAATAGCAACTGGTCAAAAATCAACAAGGAAAAGATAGAGCAGCTGACGCAAGACGGAAAAATGACTAAGGCAGGATTCGCAAGTGTGGAAACGGCCAAAGAGAATGGTTCCTGGACGCTTTTAGATGACGTTGAAGCGCTCATTGTTCCCAAAGATTTAAACGAAGCACTCGTGAAATTGAAAGGAGCTAGCGACCACTTTGATGCTTTTAGTAAGTCTACCAAGAAGATATTATTGTATTGGGTGATTTCCGCGAAACGAGCAGAAACTCGTCAAAAAAGAATTCTAGAGATTGCACAAAATGCTGAGGAGAATTTGGTCCCGAAGCAGTTTAGGGGTTGATATTGGGCAGGTGGCTTCGGCTCCGCTCAGCCACCAATGACTCCGCTCAGCCACCAATTACTCCCTCAGCCACCGTAGTGATATATTACGTTTACCGAAGAAATTAGATAAATAGCAGGGCTAAATGTGGGCTCTATAATCAATTATTACATGAAATTCCAACTACCATAAATTTCAACTACCACAAGAAAGGATTCTTGCGGTAGTTGAGGAAGGTTCTTGCAGCATTTCTCGCAATTCAATGCACCACAAGAAAAGATTCCTGCTACAATCGAGTTATCATATCTTGTAATTCAATGCACGGTGGCTGAGCGGAGCCGAAGCCACCTCATTGACATCAATTAAGGCTGAACAAACTTGTTCTCATCATCCATTTCGATTCCATTTGGAAGGAACCAATCGATGAAAGCATCCCATTTTTCTTCATTTTCCGCCAACCATGAATCAAACTCGGCTTCGTTTCCTTGAGAAAGAATCCAATAGTTGTACGCTTCCATGTGTCCTGCATCCTGAATTTTCTTTTGGTATTCGAAGAGCAC